>CAJTMQ010000023.1:0-20620 GCA_910577215.1 uncultured Eubacterium sp.
TAAAAATAATTTTTTATAGATTTTAGGGGACGATGATTCATCGTCCCCTCTATTTTTAATATTTAATCAGTTTACTTTATATTTAATAAGATATTTTTCAAATGCTTTCATAAAATTGGGGTCTGCACCGCTTTTTGCGGCTTTAAGATAGGAATGCGTCTGATAGCTTCTTTGCGATAATTCAATAATGCACACGGCAAGGTTTGAGCAATGGTCTGCAATTCTTTCAAAGGAATTGACAATGTCAAAAAACAGCATGCCGTTATCAACACTGCATTCCCCGTTTTGCATTCTTTTTGCGTGCAGCGCCCTTAGCTGTGCTTTTAAATTGTCTATAACCTGCTCTAGCGGCTCAATTGTCATTGCGAGTTCAACATCATCATTTATGAAAGCATCAACTGCCTTGTCAATAATTTCACTTACCGCTCTGCTCATAATCTCAAGCTCTCTTGTTGCCTCGTCGGAAAAATGAATGTTTTCCATATGCATTTTACGCTTGTTTTTCAGAATGTTGGCTCCGTAATCACCTATTCTTTCAAAATTTCCTATTGCGTGGGTAAGCTTTGAAATCTTCACCGAATCGTCAGTATTCAGCTTCATTGCACTTATGCGTACAAGGTATGTTTCAAGCTCGTCCTCATATGCATCAAGTTTTTTTTCATTTTCACTGATTATAGTATCCTTGGTATGCGAATATTCCTTTATAAAATCAAGGCATAATGCAATATTTTTCTTTGCAAGAATTCCCATTGCATCACAGCGTTCCTTAGCCTTATCTATTGCATATGAAGGGGATATTAAAAATCTTTTTTCAACAAGTGAAGTGCTGTTTTCATTGCTGTCATCTCTGATAACAGCACAGGCGAATTTCTCAAGCAGACCACCGAAGGGGAAGAGAATTGCGGTTGCAAATACATTGAATACGGTGTGAATAACGGCAATGTCTGCCGCATTAACGGTATTGTTAACAAAAGGCAGATCCACCGCAAAATGAATGCCGTAAAACAAAAGCATTGCTGCAAGCACGCCCACCGTGTTAAAAGCAAGATGTACGGCGGCTGTTCGTTTTGCGTTTCGGCTTGTCCCAACAGATGAAATAATTGCGGTTATGCACGTTCCGATGTTTTGCCCGAGTATAATCGGAAATGCGGATGAAACCGTTATGGCACCCGTAGATGTAAGTGCCTGCAAAATTCCGACCGAAGCGGAGGAGGACTGAATAATTGCCGTAAGCACCATACCTGCGAGAACACCTAGTACAGGATTGGAAAATTTAATAAGAAGATTTGTAAAGGATGGTAGATCTCTAAGCGGTGCCACTGCACTGCTCATTGCCTCCATTCCGAACATCAGAACAGAAAAACCAAGCAGAATTGATCCGATATTCTTCTTTTTTTCTTGCTTGCAGAAGAGGAACAGAATAATGCCTGCCAGTGCCAATACGGGCGTAAAGGAGGACGGCTTGAGCAAGCTTATAAAAATGTTGGAACTTTCAATACCTGTTAAGGACAGCAGCCAGCTTGTTATTGTTGTTCCTATATTTGCGCCCATAATTATGCCGATAACCTGACTGAGTGTCATAATTTTAGAATTAACAAAGCCGACAGCCATTACTGTTACGGCAGAGGAGGACTGAATAACAGCGGTAACACCTGCTCCTAAAAGCAGTCCTTTAATTCTGCTGTTTGTCATTTTTTCTAAAACGGATTCAAATTTTCCGCCGCCGAGTCTTTCAAGCGAGCTTCCCATATAGTTCATACCAAACAAAAAAAGAGAGAGTCCGCCGATTAAAGATAAAATATTAAATATGCTCATTTTAATCACCGTAAAGCAGATTAATACAGTTTGGTAAAATAACAGTTCAGTTTTTGTAAAATCTGAGTTGAATTTTAACTTACAGGTATATTATGCGAAATCAATAAAAGTCCGCTTCGGCTTGAAGCGGACTGCTGTTTATAAATCATCTGCATCCTGAACAGGGTCTTCGTATTCACCGTTATAAAAGGTGTCTGCCGTCATACCCGTGTAGCTTCCGTTGGTATCGCTCTGTACCATATCGGGGCTGATGTAAGATGTAAGGTCAATAATTTTTTTGCCGTTGATATTTTCTTCTTTTTGCTTATTTTTTTTATTTTTGTTCATAAAAAATCACCTCGCTCATATTGTGAGCAAAGGTGTTTTTTTTATACCTGTTCAATTATATTTTTTCAACATCTATAACAGCAATTTTATCCATAAAGGCTTTTGGCGTTATAACCTCGCCCATCTCAAGGAAATCATCCATATTAAGATTAAAGTTGTTAACAAAAACAGGTGTTTTCTCGTATTCAATGTCAATATGGAGTCTTTTTGCATCCTCAATAATATGCGTTGAATCATAATGGTTGCAGTCATAATATCTGCAGGCGTGTATTTCATGGTTTTTTATATATTGAAGCACAATATTTCTGCTTGATTTTGAAATTGAAATATAGGCGGGAATATCCTTTGAAAGGGTCTGCCCCATTGTAATCTGGGCAACAGCCTTACATGCACCCGAGTTTAAAAAGAATTCATTTATGAAAATGCTTTCAAGCGTACTTGTGTCATCCGGCACAACGATTGCCAGAATATTTTTAGATGTTTTGTTCGGATAATAGGATTTAACAAATTCCTTGAAATAATGCTGGCTTTCTGCAATTTTTTTTGCAAATGAATGATAAAAAGGAATATTAGGCTGGCTTGAAATGCCGGGCAGGGTGAATGCCTTGAACTCCTGTGACACCTTGTCATATATAAGAATATTTGTATTTGTAATGATAACAGGAATAGCTTTTGCCATATTTTTACACATCCTCAATTTATATTCTTATATTATTTTACTACATATTGTATTTTAAATCAAATATTTTAAAAACATATTGAATTATTATATTAATATGTTAAAATAAAGTGAAAAGATTTGTGGGATAAAAATCCCGGAGGAGAATTAAAATGGAAAACAGAAAAAATGAATTTGAAGATGGGGCCGTTTCTTTCAGCGAATGGCAGGGAAATGACGGCGGAAAGTCTCATAAAGGTAAAAAGAATAAGAATATTATAATTGCCGTAGCAGCAGTGGTTGCAGTTATTGCTATTGTGTGCGGTATTTATTTTGGATGTTTTTACGGTAAGAGTGAGGAGGAAAGCACAACTGAAATACCTTCCTCAAGTACTACCGCAGCACCTGTTGTTATTACCAATCCTTTAACGGGTGAATCTGATTATAATGCCGGGGCAGTAGGAAAGAGACCGATAGCTGTTGTTATTGATAATGCATCAGGAGCAAGACCGCAGTATAATATTGATACACCCGATATTATTGTTGAAGGTGAAGTGGAAGGCGGAGAAACACGTATGCTCTGGCTTTATGCAGATATGACAAATCTGCCTGAAATGGTTGGTCCTAACCGTTCGGCACGCCCGAGCTATGTGCAGTTTTCAGAGTTATTTGATTCAATTTTTGTTCACTTCGGCGGCAGCCACAGTAAGGGTAACTATGTTGGAGGATATGAGGTTATTGCTCAGGATAATGTTGATGATATAGACGGAATGAGCGTTTCTTCATGTTTCAAGCGTACAAATGATAAAGTAAGCCCGCACAATGCAGTTTTACTGGGGGACAAGCTTGTTGCTGCAATTGAAAGCAAGAATTACAGAACTGATTTGAATGAAAGCTCTTTTTCAGCATTAAGCTTCAATGAAAAGATAAGTGCGTTGTCGGACACGGTATGTAACAGTGTTAAGGTTAAGGTTTCTTCCAGATCAGCAACACGCACCTTAACATATAACAGCGCTCAACAGGTTTATACAAACGAAAGTGATTACAGAACACCTGTAAGCTTTACAAATGTTATTGTTATGTTTGCAGATTCTACATACATTGATAAGGATAATTATAAGGGTTCAGGCAAAACGGAAACCTACCTTAATTATTCTTTAACAAGCGGCAGAGGTCAGCTTATTTCCTGCGGTACAGTTGTTGATTTCAACTGGAGTGTTGATAACGGAAAGCTTTCATTTAAGGATTTGAATGGAAAAGAACTTAATCTTAATCCGGGAAGAAGCTGGATATGCCTTGCGTCTTCAAACCACGAAGGCAGTGTGACTATCGGATAATTATTAAGAGGAGGATTACAATGGGAATACCGATTATTATTCCGACAAGCAGAGCCTCATTTAAGCCATGGATTAAAATTGTAGGAGTTATACTTATTGCTGTAGGCATATGGGTTACTGTAAGCAATGTGGATTTTAAAGAGGTTGAGCTTGTACCTGAATGCACTGTTGCGTTTTCAGATATGAATAAAACAGATGTTTATGAAACAACGGATATGATTGTGTTTGATTCATTCGCTACAACCACAAAAGATAATAAAAAAACAGAGTATTTCTTAGTTGGTATTTGGGAGGATGATGAAACTCTTAAATATGCGACGCTTGTTACAGATAAATCGGATGGATGGCTTTATACAGAACTTCAGGATTATTACAATGATTCTTCCTTATGGGTAGGGGATTGCAGAATACCGATGTTCTATACTGTTACTAAATTAAGTAGTTTGGACAAGGAACTGCAGGATTGGTATTATGAACGTATTGATTATTATGCAGCAGAGTATGATTACAATTATGAATCAGCTGGTTTAGTTCTTCACTATGCATGTGATACCCCGGATGATTTTGCACAGTACAAGCAGGAAGCTGATAAGGATAATAAAACAAACATTATTCTTGCCGCTGCTTTTATACTCGGCGGTTTACTCTGTGAGGCAGTCGGCTTTATACTCAGCAACAATGATAAGAAGAAAGCCCAGGCTTATGCTCAGGCTAATGCTCAATATTATAATCCGGGGCAGACAGGCACATATTATCAGCCCGAAACGTTAAATCAAAATACGGCGGCTGAACCTGTTCAGCAGGAATACGTATCTGCTGCAGCTCCGATTGCGTCCTGTGAAGAAAAAATGCCGGATGATTCAGATGATAAAACAGAAGGATAAATTGTATGAATGTACAGAATAGTTCTTTTGACTATACACCTAAAAAAAGCAGAGCACCTAAAATAATTGCACAAATATTATCTGTTTTATTTGTTTTTGTGATGGCAATAATATTTATTGTTGCAGTAACAATTACAGAACCCGAGTTTGTTCCTTATGAATCAGTTAATCTGTATAATGCGGATTCCGACAATGTGTATGAATTGCGGGATTTGACTGTGGTTTCAAATTATGCAGCAGATGATTATTCAGAGTATTACCTTGTGCTTTTACCATATAAGGATGAAACAATAAAAGCGGCTTCGCTTTGCTGTGATAAATACAGCGATTTGAATCTTTATATACAAAAATATATGAGAGATAATAATGCTGAATTAGGGAACTGTGTTGTCAGCGTAGGTGCAACAGTTAACAGTATGGATATACTGTATGACAGCACGATAGCAGTGTATGAAAATGCAGTTGAAGGCTTGAAAGAAAGCGGACTCAATGTAATGTCCACTGAATTATCTTTAGAATTTGTATGCTTACCTGATGGATCTGATTTTGAAGAATACTGCCGTTCGGAAAAATCATTTAATCATGTAATGACCATTGTGGTTTTCGTTCTTTTGATTTTAGGCATCGTTGCAGTTGTGTTCAGCTATAGAGAAAGAAAAGGGCAGGATGGTACGGCAGTATATTATAATCCTGACTTCAAACCGCAGTATTAAAACAGGAAACCTGATAAAATAAAACCTGACATTCTCGTTGAAGTCAGGACTTTGATAACAAAAAGGCTTATTTACCATTTGGTAAATAAGCCTTTTTGTGCTATTTTAAATTTTTGAGGTATCTGAAGGTTTCATCTTCACCCTTTTCTTTCAGCATTACAAGAAGTTTTTCCAGAAGTGCTGATGTATTCGGGTGAATCAGTATCCTGCTTTTTGCCCTCTGAAAATATTGCAGAGGATGTTCGGTTGTATAGTTTTTACCCTGATATATTTTACTTGCGGCAACTCTGTCACAGAACATTTCTTTAACATATTTTAGCGGCATTTCAACAGGCTCCATACGCTTTGTTTCGGGGTTGTAATCCATCCAGTATTCATAATGATGACGGTTTCGGCCCTTATGATGCAGCCATGCGGCGGAATAGCCTGTTTGCTCCCGCTCAACCTCATTCGGTGAACGTGTGCCTGCATAATATTTTGCACCGGGTATGAATTCCGTTAATGAATACTTTGATAAATCATGCCGTAATCCCTGAAAAGGAATACCTGCTTTAATGCAGTGGCGGATCACCTGATGCCTATGCCGTGTAATTGTTTTGAAGTGTGAAAGTGCTTTTGACATAATTGTGCCGGTCCTGTTTAAGTGTTAATTAATCTCTGCCGTAAATATCTCTTGTGTAAACCTTTTCTTCAACATCAAGCAGCTCATCGTTCATTCGGTTTGCGATAATAACATTTGATTGCTTTTTGAATTCATCAAGATTATTAACAACAAGATTATGGCAGAAAACGGAATTGTCTTCAAGAGTCGGTTCATAAATAATAACGTTAACGCCCTCTTTTTTCAGACGTTTAATAACTCCCTGAATAGAGCTCTGGCGAAAGTTATCCGAATTTGCCTTCATTGTTAAACGGTAAACACCGACAGTTGCCGGTTTTTCATCACTGTGATTGGATTTTTTCAATATGCATTCGGCAACATAGTCCTTACGCGTTGTGTTGGACTCTACAATGGCTTTTATAAGATTTTCGGGTACATCTGCATAATTTGCCAAAAGCTGCTTTGTATCCTTCGGCAGGCAGTATCCTCCGTATCCGAAGGATGGGTTATTGTAGTGGGTTCCGATTCTGGGGTCTAATCCGATACCCTCAATAATCTGTTTTGAATTAAGATTATGAATTTCAGCGTAGGTGTCAAGCTCGTTGAAGTAGCTTACACGAAGTGCAAGATAGGTGTTTGCAAAAAGCTTGACAGCCTCTGCCTCTGTTGGCTGCATAAATAAGGTGGGTATATTTTCTTTGATTGCACCCTGTGAAAGAAGTTCTGCAAAAGTGTGGGCAGCTTCTTCAAGCTCCTGATTATTCTTGGGAAAGCTTGCAATAATGCGGCTTGGATGAAGATTATCATATAATGCTCTTCCTTCACGCAGAAATTCAGGACTGAAAATTAATTTTGCATTAGGATATTTTTTTGATGTTTCAGATGTGAAACCAACAGGGATTGTTGATTTGATAACCATTATTGCATCGGGGTTTATTTTAAGTACAAGTTCTATAACTGCTTCTACGGAGCTTGTGTCAAAATAATTTTTTTCTGCATCATAGTTGGTAGGCGTTGAAATAATGACAAAATCTGCATTCTTATAAGCAAATTCGGCATCAGTTGTTGCAGTTAAATCAAGCTCTTTTGTTTCAAGGTATTCGGAGATTTCAGCATCAACAATAGGAGATATTCTGTTGTTGATCATTGCAGTTTTTTCCTCAATAATATCAACAGCATATACTTTGTTATGCTGAGATAAAAGGATGGCATTGGACAGACCCACATAGCCTGTTCCTGCAACAGCGATTGTATAAGTGGTTTTGTTCATATTTGCACCTCTAAAAAAAGTATAGGCGGCAAAATTTGTTTGCCACCTATATTATATATCATTTTTTCTTGAATTTGTCAAAAAAACCTTCTTTTCCACCGTTTTTCGGTGGTTCATAGTTTTTATCAAACGCTTTAAGGATTTCTTTTTGCTCATTTGTTAATTCCTTTGGAATATCAACAATGATTCTTACAAATTCATCGCCCTTGCCAAAGGAGTTGAGTCTGTCAATACCCTTGCCCTTAAGCTTGAATATTTCACCCGGCTGAGTTCCTGCCGGCATATTGTACTTAACATCACCGTCAAGTGTAGGAACCTGCAGTTCGGCACCGAGTGTTGCCTGAACAAATGAAACGTGCTTGTTGTACCATACATTAAAACCGTCACGTTCAAAATATTTATGAGGCGTTATGTTTATAACGATTTTAAGATCTCCTGCGGGACCTCCGTTAAAGCCGCTGTCACCATAGCCTCGCATATTCACGATCTGATTATTGTCTATTCCGGCAGGTATATTCACATCTATTTTGTTTTTGCGTCTTACCTTGCCTTTGCCTGCGCATTTCTGGCAGGGCGTTTCAATTATTTTTCCGCTGCCGTTGCAGGCTGAGCAGGTACGCTGTGTATTCATAACACCGAATGCTGTTCGGCTCTGAACATTAACCACACCTCTGCCGCCGCACTGCTGGCAGGTTTTAGGAGAAGTGCCCTTCGCAGCACCTGTGCCGCCGCAATCACTGCAGTCCTCAATCCTCGGAACATCAATTGTCTTTTTACAGCCCTTTGCAGCTTCCTCAAATGTAAGAGAAAGTGAAATCTGAATATCTCGGCCTTTCTGAGGTGCATTCGGATTTCTTCCTCCAAAACCGCCGAAGCCGCTGCCACCGCCGAAAAATGATGAAAAAATATCGCCTAAATCAATATCTCCGTCAAAGCCGAAACCGCCGCCGTAGCCGCCCTGACCTGCACCGTAGTTGGGATCAACACCTGCAAAGCCGAACTGATCATAGCGGGCCTTTTTGTCCGGATCCGAAAGCACCTCATATGCTTCGTTGCATTCCTTGAATTTTTCTTCTGCAACCTTATCATCCGGATGTAAATCGGGGTGGTATTTTTTAGCTGTTTTTCTGTATGCTTTTTTTATCTCGTCTGATGAAGCACCCTTCTGAACTCCAAGCACTTCATAATAATCTCGTTTCTCTTCGGGCATAGTTGCCTCCGTTACAGTAAGTTATTTCAAAGTATGGTATCCCGCTTTCTGTATTCTGAAATCGGGATACCATTTAATTGTGTTTATGAATTAGTTGTTGTCTACCTCTGTGTAATCTGCATCGGTGTAGTCAGCACCGCCGTTGTCAGCAGCCTGCTGTGCATTCGGATCAGCACCCTGTGCAGCCTGAGCTGCCTGATAAAGCTTCTGTGAAACCTCGTAAAATTTAGTCTGTAAATCTTCCTGAGCAGCTTTGATAGCATCAAGATCATCACCCTTGAGTGCTTCCTTCAATGCTTCTGCTTTTGCTTCAAGAGCACTCTTGTCATCTGCGCTGAATTTGTCACCGCTTTCTGAGATAAGCGTTTCTGTCTGATAAACCATCTGCTCAGCACCGTTCTTAAGATCAACAGCTTCTCTCTTCTTCTTATCCTCGTCTGCAAACTGCTCAGCTTCTTTAACAGCCTTTTCAATATCTTCCTTGCTCATATTTGAAGAAGCAGTAATGCTGATGTTCTGCTCCTTGCCTGTGCCTAAATCCTTTGCAGATACATGAACGATACCGTTTGCGTCAATATCAAAGGTAACTTCAATCTGCGGCACACCGCGGCGTGCAGGAAGAATGCCGTCAAGGTGGAACATACCAAGCGTTTTATTGTCCTTAGCAAATTCTCTTTCACCCTGAAGAACGTGAACCTCAACTGAGGTCTGGTTATCTGCAGCAGTTGAGAAAATCTGTGATTTCTTTGTAGGAATAGTTGTGTTTCTTTCAATGATAACAGTGTTTACACCGCCCATTGTTTCAATACCGAGTGAAAGAGGTGTAACGTCAAGAAGAAGGAGCCCTTTAACATCTCCGCCGAGAACACCGCCCTGAAGAGCAGCGCCCATAGCAACACATTCATCAGGGTTAATGCCCTTAAATGGTTCTTTGCCGCTGAATTTCTGAATTGCTTCCTGCACAGCAGGGATACGTGTTGAACCACCTACAAGCAGAACCTTGTCAATTTCGTTCATTGAAAGGCCGCTGTCCTTCATAGCCTGACGTACAGGACCCATTGTAGCTTCAACAAGGTCTGCTGTCATCTGATTGAACTGAGCTCTTGAAAGGCTTAATTCAAGGTGCTTAGGACCGGTAGCATCTGCGGTAATGAAAGGAAGTGAAATCTGTGCTGTTGTCATACCTGAAAGGTCAATTTTAGCTTTTTCGGCAGCTTCCTTAACACGCTGCATTGCCATTTTATCTGCTGAAAGGTCTATGCCGTCTGTTTTCTTGAATTCGGAAACAATCCAGTCCATAACCTTTTTGTCAAAATCGTCACCGCCGAGTCTGTTGTTACCTGCTGTTGCAAGAACCTCCTGAACACCGTCGCCCATTTCAATGATAGATACATCAAAGGTGCCGCCGCCAAGGTCATAAACCATAACCTTCTGGTCATCTTCCTTGTCAATACCGAAAGCGAGAGCAGCGGCAGTAGGCTCATTGATGATCCTCTTAACCTCAAGACCTGCAATTTTGCCGGCATCCTTTGTTGCCTGACGCTGTGCATCCGTGAAATAAGCAGGAACAGTAATAACAGCTTCTGTTACTGTGTCACCGAGATAGCTTTCTGCATCAGCCTTGAGTTTCTGAAGAATGATAGCTGAAATTTCCTGCGGTGTGTATGCTTTGCCGTCAATATCAACCTTGTAGTCAGAACCCATATGTCTTTTGATTGAGCTGATTGTTTTATCAGGATTTGTGATTGCCTGACGCTTTGCAACGTTGCCGACCATTCTTTCGCCGTCCTTGCTGAAAGCAACAACAGACGGTGTTGTTCTTGCACCCTCTGCATTTGCGATTACAACAGGCTCACCGCCTTCAATAACGCTTACACAGCTGTTTGTTGTACCTAAATCAATTCCGATAATTTTTGCCATAATATTTTTCCTCCGTTATATTTAATTTGCTGATTTGACCATAGCCGGTCTTATTATTTTATCATTTATTTTGTAGCCCTTCTGGAATACATCAACGATTTCTCCGTTTTTATAATTTTCATCTTCAATATGCATAACCGCATTGTGAAGATTCGGGTCAAAGTCATCTCCGGGTGCTCCGAAAATATCAACCCCAAGCTTGTTAAGTGTGTTCACAAGACTTTCGAAAGTCATTTCAACACCTTTTTTGAGCCCTTCAAAGTCATTTTGCTCACTTGCAATTGCTCTTTCAAGATTGTCAATTACGGGCAAAAGCTCCCTGATGGTTTCAGATTTGGCAAAGGTGAAGTTATCCTGCTTTTCCTTTTCGCTTCTTTTGCGGAAATTTGCATATTCAGCGGTGATGCGAAGCAGCTGATCCTTAATCTCTGCAAGCTCGTTTTCACAGGAACTCTCTTTTTCTGCTTCAGAGGTTTCTTCTGTCTTTGCTTCTTCAATCTCAGCCTCTTCTGAAATTTTTTCTTTTTCTTTTTTACTCAAATGTTACGCCCCCCTTTTAGAGAAATTCTCTTACTGTTTTCATTATATATTCAACTCTTGGAAGAATGACCGAATAATCGATTCTTGTAGAGCCTATAATGCCTAATATTGCGGTTTGGCTGTTGTTATAATTGAATTTAGCCAGCATGGTTGTTGTATTTTTTAATTCCGGGTGATAATTTTCGTTTCCTATCAAAAGTTCTGTTTCTTTTCCGTATTTAGAATATCTTTCCATAAGTGCTTTAAGCTGATTTTTATCTGTCAGGAAAGAAAGGAGTCTGTAAACGCTGTTGCCGAATTCCTCGTGGGAAAGAAGATTTGTTTCTCCGTCCATAAAAATTGTACTTTCCGATGCCTCGCTGCATAATGAACAAAGACTTGTTAAAACGGGAAGCATGTCAAAGGCTCTTTCGCTGAGTACGGGAACAGTGCTCTGAATAAGACCTAAGTTCACATCCGAAAGCGGTGTGCCGATAAAGAATTCTGCCATAATATAATAGAAAAGAGCATTAAAGTCATTATCAACAGGGCATTCAATTCTGCATACAGATGACTTGATTTTTCCGCCTACAGTAAGCATAACAAGCATTGCTTTGCCGTTTCCTGCAGGAATTAAATCAACGCCTTGAACACTGTCAAGCACATCCTTAACTGTATTGCTGAATGCTGCACAATTTGTAAGCTCTGAAAGAAGAACGGTTGCATCGTGCAAAAGTCTTTCGGGATCACCGGCATTAACGGATAATCTGCCGATTATAAAATCTTTTTCATAATCAGTGAGAATTTTTGGATTTAAAAGATTGTTTACATAATAGCGGTATGAAGCCTTACTGGGAATTCTGCCTCCGCTTGTATGCATCTGTTCTAAAAATCCAAGCTCCGAAAGGTATGCCATTTCATTTCTTATTGTGGCACTCGAAATCCGGTAAGGAAGAAGGTTTGCAAGGGTTTTTGAGCCTATAGGCTCGCCTGTTTTGATATAACTGTCAATAATCAGACTGAGTATTGCAGCACGCCTTTCACCAAGCATCCTTTCCACCACCTTTACGCATTAGCACTCTTAATGTTCGAGTGCTAACTCTTGTAATTATATTATATCCAATAAATGGTTTTGTCAACACTTTTTTTGAAAATAATTTGTGAACATTAGCACTTTTTGCTTTTGAGTGCAAAAAAGGAGAAGCATTGCTTCTCCTTACTGTTAACATATATTATTTACTTTATAATATGGCATTTGTAAGCATATAGCTGTTCATTAATAGATTTGGTTCATTATAGGTTAAATCAATATTTGAAAACGGATTTTCACTCTTTTCTTTGTTTATATCAAATGCAGGTTTTTCAAGTTTGTAAACATATACAGGCTCTTCTTCAATCTCCAGTACTGAATCCGATGCGTAAATATAGCCATAAAATTTCTGACCGAAACGGGACGTTCCGCTTGTGAAGGTGCAGGTATCAAAGTAATTTCCGCCCCAGTGTGATTGTGATGCAGTAACGGTGTTTCCGTCAATGGCTTCAACAACAGCAACGTGGTTACTCCAACAGGCAATTGCACCGATTTTAGGCTCCTGCCCGTATTCATAGTATCCGTTTCTTGTGTTGGTACTCCACCAGCTGCCGGCATTACCGCCGCTTATAAGCGGTGCTGAGCCGGTGATTTCATATATTCGTCCGTAGGCATAAGCTGTGCAGTTCGGCATGCCGTATCCTGTTTTAGCGAATATATTCAAAGATCTGTTATAATAAGAATTGCTTCTGCTTGGAGCGGACAATCTTGGTTGAAATGAGCTGTCGTTTGCTAATACTGAGGTTGGGAATGCCGCTGTAAGTATTATTAATGTTAATAATACAAGTATTATTGATTTGATTGATTTTTTCATTTTACTCCTCCTCAGGTTGATCGGCAGAACTGCCTATCCCTTTAGGACGGTTAAGATTGTAACATATTTGTAATATTTTAATCTATGTGAAATGTAACTAAGCATTTTGTAACAAATTTGTAATAAGTGGACATTGTAAACAAAATTCATTAAAAAACTTGACAAAAAAACTTACAAATATTGAAATTTGTAAGGGTATTATTCCCTGAATTTAATAAAATTATTACTTTTTCTTTATTTTTTAAGTACTTATTTGTAAAACAGTTACAAATAATAGATGTAAAACAGGAAATACTTTTAATGATATGAAAGAAAGGAATGATAATATGCCTGATTTATTTAATTTAACTCCGGAAATGAATAGCTATTTTAATTCATTGCCGAAAAATCTGCAGGAAACAATAATTCAAAGCGGTGCAAAAATCAACAGCCTGACTGATTTAAAGGAAGTTGCAAAGGAGTTTTCAGGAAATGAAACAACCTGAAAAGGACAGAGCAGTTTCTTCACCGAATGGCAGCTACAAGAAGAAATATCATTTGAAATCCTCCCTGACAAACAGGTATTGTGCAAGTGTAAGCAATCCCACTGTTCAGCCTGATGAACGCACGGAAATGGGTGTGCCGATTCCAAGCACTGAAAATGTTGAGTATTCTAAAGAGTATCAGGAAGAAAATCAAAGATAGCACAAAAAAACCGCTGCATTGCAGCGGTTTGAAATTTTTATAAGTGGAAAACAAGATCATCACTTTTTTTATTGAATATGAATATTCCTATTAAAAGAACACCGAGTGCCCATGCAAGAGCATATAAAAGCATTTGCCATTGCATTGGTTCACCGTACAAAACACATTGTCGGAACAACTCAATCATTGAATAAAGCGGGTTTATTTGAATTATAGCCCTTGTCCAATCTGATTTTATTGAGTTGATATGATATATGGCAGGAACCATATAAAACAAAAGCGTGCAGAAAACATCCCAGATGTACTGGATATCTCTGAAATAAACCTGGAGTATTGACAGTATCAGGCCTACACCCACAACAAACATAAGCAATATAGCCATAGGTATAAAGAAAAGCAGTACATAAGGGGTAAGTGTCAATTCTCCTCCGTCGGACATGCCTGTGAGTTTGAAAAATATCCATACACATATATAACATAAAATTGATATAGAAAATGTAACGAAATTTGATAAAATACCTGATAACGGGTACATATATTTAGGAACATATACCTTTTTTATTATGGCGGCATTTGATCTGAAAGAATTAAGTGCCATTTTGCTTGAAGATGTGAAAAATTCAAACAGCAGTCTGCCCGAAAAAAGATAAACGGGGTAACAAACAATATATTCTCTTTCTGCACCGAATATATTTCCGAATACAACAGACAGTACAGCCATTGTTAAGAGCGGCTGCAAAAAGCTCCAGAAAATGCCAAGCCAGGAATCTCTGTATTTTAATTTAATGTTTTTTCGTGTCAGTTCATACAGAAGGCTTTTATATTTATCAAACATCTCAAGAAAATGTGATGCCTCTTTTTTTTTCTTTTTTTTCATATAAAACCTCAAAATACATCAAAAAATCTTACTAATTATAGCACAGAGCATTCTGTTTTTCAATATAGATTTCAATCAATAATTGTAAATAAATTTATCCGATGTTAAAATGATACCGACTAAGGTTCTGATTTTCCGCAATCAAACGATTTCTTATTTAAATAAATCGGCAATGTTAAGTGCAGTTTTTCTTGCAGAGATATTACCGTTGATAATATAATCTGCCGCAGCAAGATATTTTTCTCTGCGTTCGTCGTAAAGCTTTTTTGCGTTTTCTTTGTTTTTGAACAAAGGGCGGGAGGAAGCATCGCCGACCCTGTCGCATATTACATCAAAGGAAGCATCAAGAAAAACAACCTTTGAGCCTTTTTTTATTGCTTCAACATTGCGCTCAAAGGTCATTGCTCCGCCGCCTGTTGAAACAACAACATTTTTAAGATTTGCTGTTTTTTTGCACATTTCATACTCAAGCTCTCTGAAATATTCTTCCCCTCGCGCTGCGAAAATTGCAGGAATTGAAATTCCTGTTTCTTCTTCAATCATTTCATCCGTGTCAACAAATTTTCTGCCCATAATTTTGGCAAGCTCTTTGCCCACAACCGTTTTTCCTGCTCCCATAAATCCGCAAAGAACTATATTCATTGTTTTTCAAGCTCCCCTTTTGTTATTTCTATAACTTTTTTTACATCATCCATGGAAAATTCAACATCATTCCAGATTTCTTCTGCAACAACAGCCTGCCATACAAGCATTGAAAGTCCGTTTGAATATTTTATACCTGCATTTTTGGCGTACTTAATAAATAATGTTTCCTCAGGATTATAAATTGCATCAAACACAGCATCAGCCTTTTCAATAATTTCCTTCGGAATAACGCAGGCATCGGTATTTGGATGCATACCGACAGGCGTTCCGTTAATGATAAGATTATAACTGCCGTTAACATCATTAAGATTTATAACCATTACTTCGTTGTTAAGCTTTTCTTTAATTTCTTTTTTAATCTGATTTGCTGCGGGAATATCTGCATCTCTTGCGGCAATAGTAAGGATACAGTCTGCAAGCACGGCTTCAAATGCAAACATTCTTGCTACTCCGCCTGCTCCGCAGAGAAGCACATTGCCAGAAAACTCAATATCAGCCATCTGAAGTGCCCGGATAAATCCTGCACAATCCGTGTTGTATCCTTTTGTTTTTTCACCGATTTTAACAGTGTTAACTGCACCGAAAAGAGCGGCTCTTTCATCTAATTCATCAAGAAAAGGAATAACATTTATTTTATGGGGAATAGTTACATTAAAGCCGCTGAGGCTCTTTAACTTTGAAAATTCACTTTCTAAATTCTCGGGAGAAATCTCAAAAAGATTGTACTCCCCGTTTATACCGCTGATTTTGAATAATTCCCTATGAATTACAGGGGACATTGAGTGCCCCAAAGGGTAACCTGTAAGACCGAATGCTTTCATTTTGATTCACCTATTGACAACTTAGTTTAAATTTTATAATATGATAATAACACAACTGTTAATTATTAACAACTATTTTTTAGGAGAGGTCCGTTATGATATTTGAAAAAGTGAAAGAAATTTTAGCCGAGCAGCTTGATATTGAAAATGAAGCTTCAATCACTATGGATAGTCTGCTTATTGAAGATTTAGGGGCAGACAGTCTTGATTCAATTGATATTGTTATGAGTATTGAAGATGAGTTTAAAATCGAAGTTCCCGATGAAGTTATTGAAAATATAAATTCAGTTGCAGATATTGTTAATTTTATTGAGAACAATATGTAACAGGTTTACATATTATTGACATATGTTATAAAAAGTATTAAAATATAAGAGTAAGTTTTTAGGCTTACTCTTTATTTTTTGCGCTATGCGCACAGAGGGGGATAATTTTTGGCTGAAAAGTATATTATGGCTCTTGATCAGGGAACAACCAGTTCAAGAGTTATTATTTTCAACAAGAAAGGTGAAATTGTTTCAAAGGCACAAACAGAGTTTACACAGTATTATCCGCAAAACGGCTGGGTTGAGCATGATCCGAACGAGATTTTGTTTTCTGAAATGCAGGCTATTCTTGCAGTTTTAAGGCAGGAAAAGGTTAATCCTAAGGATATTGCAGGTATCGGTATAACCAATCAGCGTGAAACAACAATTGTTTGGGATAAGGAAACAGGAAAGCCTGTTTACAATGCAATTGTATGGCAGTGCCGCCGTACGGCCGACTATTGTGAAGAGCTTAAGGCAGAGGGACTTGGAGATTATATTAAATCAACAACGGGACTTTTGATTGATGCCTATTTCTCTGCAACTAAAATCAAGTGGATTCTTGATAATGTTGAAGGTGCAAGAGAAAGGGCTGAAAAGGGCGAGCTTCTTTTCGGTACGATTGATACATGGCTCATTTGGAATCTGACCTGCGGAGAGGTTCATGTTACGGATTACAGTAATGCCTGCCGCACAATGTTGTTTGATATTGATAAGCTTCAGTGGGATCCGTATCTTTGTGAAAAGCTTGGAATTCCTATGTCTATGCTGCCTGAGGTTAAACCGTCAAGCTGTATTTACGGTAAATGTGCCAAGTTTCCGGGTATGGAGGATATTGAGGGCATTCCGATTGCTGGTGCTATCGGTGATCAGCCGGGTGCTCTTTTCGGGCAGGGTTGCTTTGAAGAGGGTCAGGCTAAGAATACATACGGCACAGGCTGCTTCCTGCTTATGAACACAGGCGAAAAGAGAATCAATTCACGTTCTAACTTATTAACGGGCATTGCCTGGGGATTGGACGGTAAGGTTACATATGATATTGAAGGCTCTGCATTCAACGCAGGTTCTGTTATCAAATGGCTCAGAGATGAAATGGAGCTTATTAAGGACGCTCCTGAATGTGATGAATTTGCAAGCGAGGTAGAGGATTCAAACGGTCTTTATTTCGTTCCTGCATTTACAGGGCTCGGTGCACCTTACTGGGATATGTACGCACGCGGCTGTATGATTGGTCTTACAAGAGGTATCAATAAAAAGCATATATGCCGTGCAGTTCTTGAAAGCATCACTTTCCAGATGACTGATTTGCTGGAAGCTATGATGGGAGACAGCGGTATTCTGCTCAAGGATTTACGAGTAGACGGCGGCGCTTCGGTTTCGGATATTATGATGCAGATTCAGGCGGATATGACAGGTGTTAATGTTAACCGCCCTGTTAACAGAGAGGCAACTGCACTTGGTGCTGCATATCTTGCAGGGCTTGCTACAGGTGTGTGGAAGGATACTGAAGAGATTGAGGAAAACCGCAAGGTAGATAAAATTTTTGTTCCGTCTATGGAGGAATCCAAACGCAATGAAATGTATGCCAATTGGAAAAGAGCGGTTGAACGCTCAAGAAATTGGGAAAGATAATAAAAAATTTTTTTATAAGGAGATATCATTATGTCTAAAGTAATTTGCCCATGGAATCTTATTTCAGATTTCGTTACGGACGCTTTTGTTGGTTACGGCGTTCCGAGAGAGGATGCAGAAATCTGCACCGATGTGCTTCTTGAATCCGATAAAAGAGGAATTGAAAGCCACGGCTGCAACCGTTTTAAGCCTATCTATATAGACAGAATCGTTGCAGGCATTCAGCAGCCAACAACTGAATTTGAAATTTTAAAGGAAACACCGACAACCGCTGTTATTGACGGTCATGACGGTATGGGTCAGGTTATCGGTGTTAAGGCTATGCAGATGGCTATTGATAAGGCTAAGAAGTATGGCTTGGGAATGGTTGCGGTACGTAACTCATGCCACTACGGTATTGCAGGCTATTATGCAACAATGGCAACGCAGCAGGGCTGTATCGGTATGACAGGTACTAATGCAAGACCTTCGGTTGCACCAACCTTCGGTGTTGAGGGAATGTTTGGTACAAACCCATTCACAATCGGTGTTCCTACCGATGAAAAGTTTGATTTTATTTTTGACTGTGCAACCTCAATTACGCAGAATGGTAAAATTGAATATTATGAAAGAATTAAAGAGGATGTTCACCCGGGCACAATTATCGGCAGAAATGGTGAGCCTATTGAGGGCGATGCAGGTGTTGCACTTAAGAAAATCAGAAACGGCGAAGCTGCACTTACCACACTCGGCGGCATCGGTGAAGCTCTCGGCGGATATAAAGGCTATGGCTTTGCTATGGCTGTTGAGCTTTTCTCAGCAATGCTTCAGGATGGTGAATACGGTAAGGCTCTTGACGGTAAGGATGAAAACGGCAATTTAAGACCATATCATCTTGGTCACTACTTCCTTGCAATTGATACAGAGCACTTCCTTGGTGAGGAAATTGCAAGAAAGAAAGCGGGCGAAATTATTCGCTCTGTTCGTAATTCACAGAAAGCACCTGATGCTGAAAGAATTTATACAGCAGGTGAAAAAGAATACGAAATCTGGAAGGAACGTGAAAACAGCGGTGTTCCGATTAACGATGCTGTTCAGAAGGAAATTCTTGATGTTCGTGATAAGCTTGGTTTAGATTATGTATTCCCATGGGAGGAAGGCTACACTCCATATCCTGAAAAGGTAAAAGCAGTATCTCATATTGAAAATAAATAAAAAACGGGGAATAAATTTGGATTACAGAAAAGAATCTTTAAAGCTCCACGAGGAATGGAAGGGTAAGGTAGAGGTTGTTGCCAGAGCAAAGGTTGATAGCAAGGATGCTCTTTCACTTGCGTACACGCCCGGTGTGGCAGAGCCATGCCTGGAAATTCAAAAAGATTATAACAAAAGCTGGGAGCTTACACGCCGCTGGAACATGGTTGCCGTTATAACAGACGGCACAGCGGTGCTTGGGCTTGGTGATATAGGTCCTGAAGCAGGTATGCCCGTTATGGAGGGCAAATGTGTTCTGTTTAAGGAATTCGGTGATGTTGATGCATTTCCGATTTGTGTACGCACCAAGAATGTTGATGAATTTGTGCAGACGGTTTACAACATCAGCGGCTCTTTCGGCGGTATAAATCTTGAAGATATTGCAGCACCAAGATGCTTTGAAATTGAGCAAAGACTCAAGGAAATGTGCGATATTCCTGTTTTCCATGATGATCAGCACGGAACAGCAGTTGTTGTTTCTGCCGCTCTTATCAATGCAACAAAGCTTACAGGCAAGGCACTCGACGAATGCAAAGCGGTTATTAACGGTTCGGGTGCAGCGGGCATTGCCATTGCAAAACTGCTTATGTCACTCGGTTTAAAGGATGTTATTCTTTGTGACCGCACAGGTGCCATTTATGAGGGCAGAGAAAATCTGAATGCCTCAAAAACAGAAATTGCCAGGGTTACCAACAGGGGAATGACAAAGGGAAGCCTTAAGGAAGCAGTTGTCGGCACAGATGTATTTATAGGTGTTTCAGCACCGGGTGTGCTCACACAGGATATGATTAAATCAATGAATGCCGATCCTGTTGTGCTTGCTTTGGCTAACCCAACGCCTGAAATTATGCCTGATGAGGCTAAGGCTGCAGGTGCTGTGATTGTTGGTACAGGTCGTTCGGATTTCCCGAATCAGATTAATAATGTTGTTGCTTTCCCGGGTATTTTCCGCGGTGCTCTTGATGTTCGTGCAAGCCAAATAACGGAAAATATGAAAATAGCTGCGGCATATGCCATTGCATCACTTGTTGATGATAATGAGCTTAATGCAGATTATATTCTTCCCTTTGCATTTGATGAGCGCATTAAGGATACTGTTGCAGCAGCAGTTGCAAATGCCGCTGAAAAAGACGGCGTTGCAAGAATTTAAATTTAATTGAATAATTTATTGCTGCCACCGGGTAGTAAAAATGCGTGAAGCATTCATATATTTGTCGTTAGGTCTTTGAAGACAGGTATATGAATGCTTTTTTGTTGGAGGTAGT
>CAJTMQ010000023.1:20632-24838 GCA_910577215.1 uncultured Eubacterium sp.
ATCTGCAGTAAGCCATCTAAGACAGAATTAATTATATGGTTTTGTTCGGTGTTTATAATTATAATATCGTTCTTATGTGCTGATCAAAAAGAATATTTAACCTTGCTTGCATCCATTATAGGGGCAACTGCGCTTATTTTTGTTGCAAAGGGGGAGCCGATAGGGCAGATATTAACTGTTGTTTTCAGTGTTTTTTATTCGGTTATATCATTAAAATTTCATTATTACGGAGAAATGATAACCTATCTGGGAATGACTGCACCTATAGCGTTTATGAGCACCATATCGTGGCTGAAAAATCCTTATAAAAAGGATGGGGCAGAGGTGAAAATCTCAAAGCTTTCACGGAATAAGCTTATTATAATGATAATTTCTACAGCACTTGTTACGGTTGCTTTTTCTTTTATCCTGAAATATTTTAATACAGCTAATCTGTTTTTCAGCATTGTTTCAATAGCAACAAGCTTTTCGGCATCATATTTAATGCTTTTCAGAAGTCCTTATTATGCTGTGGCATATGCTGCAAATGATGTTGTGCTGATTATTTTGTGGATAATGGCAGCGGTTCAAGATATTCAGTATTTTCCAATGATTATTTGTTTTATTATTTTTTTTATTAATGATTTATATGGATTCATAAGCTGGCAGAAAAGGAAAAAGCGGCAGGGAGCAGATTAAAAAAGGAGTACCTGCAGGCACTCCTTTTACTGTTTTATATTAAATCAGAAATGATAGTGTTTGAAACCAAAAAACCTTTTGGTGTAAAAGATAAGTTTTCACCGTTTTCTTCCATATAGCCTGCTTTGATATACGGTGTTATATCCCTTTTTATAAGGGATTTGTTTATGCCCTTTTTCAGTCGAAGACCAAGCATAATCCGCTCTTCCTTGCTGCCGCCTGCTCCGTCATCAACGATATGGAAATCTTTATCATAGTAAAAGCGCTTACCATTCCAGAAGCTGTGGGCGGATTTTCCGATACCGAGGTAGGGGATAAGCTGCCAATATTTTATATTGTGCCTGCTCTCATATCCTTCTTTTGCAAAATTGCTGATTTCATATTGCTCAAAGCCCATTTGTGCAAGCCTTTCAGCAGCGGCTAAATACATATCTGAAACCGTATCATCATCAGGAAGAGCAAGCTTATTCTTCAATTTGTAAAAAGGTGTGTTCTCCTCAATTTTCAACATATAAGCTGAAATGTGGGTAACATCCATTTCATTTATAAAATGGAATGTTTCGTTCAGTCCATCAAAGCTCTGCTTGGGTGTGCCCAGCATTAAATCAAGGCTGATGTTTGTAATTCCTGCACTTTTCGCATAATGAATTGCTTTTGCAACATCCTCTTTTCCTGCTTTTCTTCCAAGTGCAAGACGTTCGCTTTTAACCGCACTTTGCATCCCGAGTGAAATTCTGTTTATGCCGAATGACGAATATTGCTTGAAATCCTCTTCAAGATTTTTGCTTGGATTACACTCAATGGTGATTTCGGAATTAGCGTCAATTTTAAATGCCTTGTTTGCCGCCCCCAGAATATTGTCTATCAACTGTGGCTCCAGAATACTCGGTGTGCCGCCGCCGAAATATACTGTGTCAAACTCAGCACCCCTGTATTTTTCAAATTCATCAATTACCTGTTTTGTATAGCTTTCGGCAATTGCTTTATCATATTTAACAGAATAAAAGTCACAGTAAGGGCATTTGTTTGCACAAAAAGGGATGTGAATATATAAACCTGCCTTAGCGTTCATAATATCACATCCTTTAAATTAAAATTATTTCTTTCTGCTTTCTGCTTTTAGTCTTAACTGCTTGTCAAGAATTGTTTTGCGGAGTCTGATTGATTTTGGTGTAACCTCCAGAAGCTCATCATCTGCAAGAAATTCCATACTCTGCTCAAGTGAAAGTGTTGTTGGAGGCACAAGCTTGAGTGCTTCATCAGAGCCGCTTGCACGGGTGTTTGTAACATGCTTTTTCTTGCATACATTGCAGATAATATCTTCATTTTTAGCACATTCGCCAACAATCATACCCTCGTAAACATCAACACCGGGGCCAACAAAAAGTCTGCCTCTGTCCTGTGTGTTCCAGAGTCCATATCCTGTTGTTGTGCCTGTTTCATGAACAACTATAGAGCCTCTTGTTCTTGTTGCAATATCGCCGGCATACGGCTCATAACCGTTGAAAAGCTGATTCATAATGCCGTTGCCGTTGGTATCTGTTAAAAATTCACTGCGGTAGCCTATAAGACCTCTTGACGGAATTTTGATTTCAAGGTGTGTCATACCTGTTGTGCGTGTATCCATAACAACAATTTCGCCCTTGCGTGAGCAAAGCTTTTCAACAACAGCACCAACGTATTCCTCCGGTACTTCAATGATTGCAAGCTCAACCGGCTCAAGAGTCTGACCGGTTTTTTCGTCCTTTTTCATAATAACCTGCGGACGTGAAACCTGAAATTCATAATTTTCACGGCGCATTGTTTCAATTAAAATTGAAAGGTGAAGCTCACCTCTGCCGCTTACCTTAAATGTGTCCATAGAATCTGTTTCTTCAACACGCATGGAAACATTGGTTTCAACCTCTTTGAAAAGGCGTTCACGAATGTTACGGCTTGTAACAAATTTTCCCTCTTTGCCTGCAAACGGAGAATCATTAACGATGAAGTTCATGCTGATTGTAGGCTCGTCTATTTTTACAAATGGAAGCGGCTCAACGCAATCAGGGTCGCACGCTGTTTCGCCTATGTTCAAATCAGGAATACCTGCAACGCAGATTAAATCACCAACAGTAGCTTCTTCGCAGGGAACTCTTTTGAGTCCTTCAAACTGGTAAAGCTTTGAAATGCGTATGTTTTCAGTGCTTCCGTCCTGCTTGCAGAGAACATACGGTGCATTAGCCTTAACCGTTCCGCGTTCAACTCTGCCTACACCGATTCTGCCGATATAATCATCATATTCAAGTGAGGAAAATAAAATCTGTGCAGCTCCGTCTGCATCACCCTCAGGTGACGGAATGTGCTCAAGAATAGCATCAAGCAGAGGACGCATATCACCCTCGCGAACGGTGGAGTCAAGGCTTGCATAGCCGTCCCTTGCAGATGCAAAAACAACGGGAAATTCAATCTGGTCATCATCTGCTCCAAGCTCAATGAAAAGGTCAAGAACTTCATCTATAACCTCATCGGGTCTTGCACCGTCACGGTCAATTTTGTTTACAACAACAAGCGGAGTTTTATGTAAGCCAAGGGCTTTTTTCAGCACGAATCTTGTTTGCGGCATACAGCCCTCAAAGGCATCAACAAGCAGAAGCACGCCGTCTACCATAGTTAAAATACGCTCAACCTCACCGCCGAAATCAGCGTGACCCGGAGTATCAACTATATTTATTTTTGTATCATTATAATGAATGGCAGTATTTTTGGAAAGGATTGTGATGCCGCGCTCCTTTTCAAGGTCATTACTGTCCATAACACGCTCGTCCACAGCTTCATTTGTGCGGAAAGTGCCGCTCTGGCGCAGCATTTCGTCTACAAGAGTTGTTTTGCCGTGGTCAACGTGGGCAATTATTGCTACATTTTTTATATTTTTTCTTTCGCTCAAAGTTCATCACCCTCAAATAAGTATAGGCTGAAGCAGAATGAAGATAACTCCATATCCTGCTTCAGCCTAATATTTTACCACTTACAGAAGAACTTGGCAAGTGCTTAATAGTGTTTATTAAATTATAATCGGAAAATTATTCGCTTAATTCAGCGGCAGCTTTTGCTTTTTTCTTTTTTATGCATATAACAGTTACTGCTGCAGCGGCAACTATTATGACAGCACCTGCACAAGCTGAAGCAATTATAATGGTGTTGTTATTTGACGGTTGAGTTGTTGGTTCTAATCCGTTTAACATACTGCTGAAATCAGAAGGATCAAATTGTGATGCAATTTCGTCTAATTCCTTAAGCGTATAAAGATTATCGTCAGGATGATCATAATCTATTTTTTTGCCGTTTGCACTGCCATTGATAATTTTAAATTGAATTTCAGAATTTTCTGTTACGAGCATAGCAACTGACAATAAATTGCCTGATAGTTCGTTGATAACATGAATTTTTTTGTATTTTGTTTTACTGTTTTCAGCAAATTTAATAATATCCTTTTTAAATTGATCGTAATTTGACTTTTCTACCTCGCGTTCACTTGTTAAAAGCCATTTT
>CAJTMQ010000024.1:0-13068 GCA_910577215.1 uncultured Eubacterium sp.
TATATTTAATTATAAACACAATCACTTGATGCTGACCGCAATACAAAATAAAAATAACACGGATAACAACTCATTTTGCTAACACAATTAAAGGCACTTCAAATGAAGTGCCTTTTTAAGTATTCTTTTATAATTCAATATAGTATGGGCAGATATTTTCATAGGTATTATTCTTTAATCTGAAACCGTTTTTGATAACACCTAATTGAATAAAGCCGAGTTTTTCATAAAGATGCCTTGCAGAAGCATTGCTTTCAACAACAGCATTGAACTGCAGAATTTTAAAATCGTAATGTCTTCCCTTCCTTATACAGTCACGCACCAACAATTCACCGATATGATGTCCTCTGCATTTACTGTCTACCGCATAGCTTGCATTGCAGATATGACTGCACCTGCCGACATTATTGGGGTGAAGTATATATAATCCCATAACTCTGTTTTCAAGCTCAGCAACCGCAGTATAAGTCTGGCTGCTGAAGAAATCAAAGCCGCCTTTCTCATCCAATAATTCCTCCTGAGGAAAAGCATTGCCCGCCTCAACAATCTCATTCCAGATTGCAATCATTTGAGATACATCTTCCCTTTTAAATTCTCTAACTATTACAGAGTTTGTTTTCATTTATATCACCAACTAATCTTTATAAAACTTCAAGTACTTCATTGATTGCAGAAGACACTGCGTGAGGAAGAGTTGCCCTGTGAAGTGCAGTTCTTAATTCATCACGCGTCTGTGCATTTTCAAAATATTTGTATACTTTGCTTTTGGTTAATGTTCCCTCCTGCCAGCGTGAAAGAATAGTTACTACTTTTTCTTTAACATCACTCGTTGATTTACGAACAGCACCTGTTAAGGTTAGATTAATCTTGTCAATAGGAATAACCTCACCTATTTCAACAACTGCATTTTTATTTTCATCAATAAACAGTTCTCCGCAGTTGCACTTTAAGGATTTTGTATCCAAATCTTTAAAAATCAAACGGAATGTTCTGTTCTCGGGAATAACCTTTGTATCACCAACAGGATAATCAATTCCAAAATGCAACTCTGCTTTTTCTTCATCATAACTCATATTGAAGAATGTTTTGCAATTATGTTCTTCATAATCGGTTTTACCATTGTCTTCATAAAGAGCAAAGCTGTTGTTACCTGAATATATCCAGATTTCAAGTTCCTTAGGATTGCTTGTATCATTGCCGTTCGGCTTTGAGAACGGAACAATTGCGCCCTCCTTTGCAAGCACGGGAATTGTATCAATATCACGATGAAGAGAAATTATTTTATCACCCTCATAGCTCTGATCGGTGAAAATATCCGTCCATCTACCTTTAGGAATCCACGCAGATACCTCTCCCATATTCGTTTCGGGATTCTGACTTGATGTTATTGGGCATACCATTAATTCACTGCCGAACATATATTGATTTTTGAAATTATAAGCATTCTGATGCTCAGGATAAGAATAATACATCGGCTCACAAAGGGCTATGCCTTCTTTATGCGTTCTGTAATCCATTGTGAATATATACGGAATCATCTTATGGCGTAAATTAAGCCATTCCTTTGCGAAAACATATACATCTTTTCTGTATTTCCACGGCTCCTTGCCAAGCAGTTCAATGGCAGTTGAATGAAGCCTCATTATAGGTGAAAATACACCAAACTGAAGCCAGCGCATATACAAATCATCATCTCTGTAACCCTGATGATGACCGCCTATATCGTGGCTCCACCAGCAATATGCCACATTTGCTGCATTTGCAGTAAAATACGGCTGAAAATCAAGCACATTCCAATTGATTGCAGTATCACCCGAAAAGCCAAGCGGATAACGGTGAGAGCCAAAACCGGCGTAACGCGACAGTATCATAGGCATCTGACCGTTTTCACCATTATCAAGATAATGATAGTGATTGAGCGCATTTAACGGGTCAAGACCCTTTACATCGCTTTTCTTTCCCTGCTGCCAGTCAATCCACCAGAAATCAACACCATCTTTCTCATACGGTTTATGCAACACATCAAAATATGCATTCCAGAAAGCATCATTTCCGCATTGAAAATCAACCTTCTTCTTTGTTGCAGAATCAACCCCGACAGCCTTAGCCATTTCTTCATACATATCCTCATATGAATGAATACCATCTGCAGGGTGCAGATTGAGTGTTATATGTAAATTATCTGCTTTAAGCTTATTCAGAAACTCCTTATAATCAGGAAACAGTTCTGTATTCCACGAATATCCTGTCCAGCCGTGGTATTTTACACCGAACTTATGCTGTATATCCTTAACCCAGTGCCAGTCCATATCAACAGTGGCAACTGTAAGAGGAATATTTTCAGCCTTAAATCTTGCCATCAAATCAAGATATTCCTGCTGCGTATATGCATGGTATCTGCTCCACCACACGCCAAGAGCAAAACGAGGAATAAGCGGAGTTGGCGAACTGATTTTATAAAATGCCTTTATGGTTTCTCTGTAATTCCTGCCGTAAGCAAAGGCATAGTAATCCTTGGAATGTTTATCTCTTGCAACAAAATTGCCTTTTTCGTTAATGAGCATTGTTTTGCTGTCATCAAGAAGATAAGCACCGTTTTTGGTTATAAAGCCATCATCAAGCGGAACCTTTCCAAAAGTCATATCAAGTGTTCTGCGTGTTCCCTTTAAATTCTTCTGCTTACTGAACACTTCGGTATTTTTAGTATTCTTAAAATAAACACTGTACGGCTTAGCCTTTTTGATTGTGAAAATCACATCTTCTGTTTCAACAATAATTTTACTGCCTGATTGTGATACCTCCATATTGCCTTCATCAAAATTTCTGAACCAGACCGTATAGCTTGCCAGATCGGTAAAAGCACCGCTTTCAACACGAATTAATCTTGATGTAAGATACGTAATTCTTACACCGTTTATTATACAAATCTGTTTTTCATTTGCCTTTGCATCTGTTTTAGCAATAAGTGATGGCTTTAACATATCAAAATCCCCTAAAAATTATTTAACTGTATTATACAATACGTACTCTGAATTTGTAAATATTACTTTACTTAATTATTCATAATTAACCCATCTGATTTTTTTAATTTATATTTGAATTTTACATACTGAATATTCTTTTCAGAAAGCGGATTCTTTTCTCCATACTTTCAGCTGTAATACTGCTTTTGCCTGCAATATCAAAGCCGTGCATGGTACCCTTGGTTTCATACAATTCAACATCAACAGCAGAATCATTTAATCTTTTTGCATAATTAATTCCGTCATCATGCAGGCAGTCAAATTCTGCCGTTTCAATATATGTACACAGGAATAGGATATTTATACTTTGGTGCCAGACGGTAATCAATCATAAGCACCTTGCACTTGGCTTTAACACTATAGTCCTTAACTAATCTGAAATAATATGGTGCTGCTTTATACGAAAAAGCACCGCCGTGAAAATAAACCAGAAGCGGTGCATGCTCGTCACAATCAACAGGTTCATAAAAAAGAGCATTTATCTGTGCATCACCAACATCTATTTTCTTTTTACTTACCTTAACATTTTTATCACTGTGATTAAAATGCATCAACACACCCAAAGTGGATTGAGCTATCGGCGCAATCCACGGCATAACGGGAAATGTTAACAGTTTTACAAATCTGAAATCTTTGCTTATAGGATATTTGCTCATAAATTCTTAATTCCACTCCTGTCAGTCAATTTAATTCAACAATACCATAATCAGCAAAAAAATCAAATAAAAAAGGCAGCATAGTTCTACTATACTGCCTGAAAATTATAAGCTGAATTTATGGAAAACCTTTTTGCCTTTTTTGATGATAACATCCTTATCAAAATCACTTTTTGTAAGTGATGCATATGGGTCTGTTACCTTTTCATCATTAACGGAAACACCGCCCTGTGTTACAAGACGTCTGCCCTCGCCCTTTGATTTAATTATGCCTGCTTTAACCATCATATCAAGAACGGCAATTGAACCGTCTGTAAAGTCATCATCAGTTAACACGGTTGCAGGCATATTAGTATTATCTGCACCGCCGCCGAAAAGTGCTTTTGCAGCAGCATCGGCCTTTTGAGTTTCCTCCTCATTATGAACCAATTTAGTTAATTCATAAGCAAGCACTTCTTTAGCCTTGTTAAGCTCTGCACCCTCAAGCTTTTCATACTCTGCAATTGTTTCAAGAGGAAGGAAGGTAAGCAGCTTCATACACTTGATAACATCACTGTCTGCAACATTACGCCAATACTGATAAAACTCATAAGGACTTGTTTTTTCGGGATCAAGCCAAACAGCACCCTTTTCGGTTTTGCCCATCTTCTTTCCCTCTGAATTAAGAAGAAGTGTGATGGTCATCGCGTTAGCGTCACCGCCGAGCTTTCTTCTGACAAGCTCCATACCGCCTATCATATTGCTCCACTGGTCATCTCCGCCAAACTGAAGATTACAGCCATATTTCTGATATAAGGTATAGAAATCATAGCTTTGCATAATCATATAGTTGAATTCAAGGAAGGAAAGCCCTCTCTCCATTCTCTGCTTATAGCATTCAGCCGAAAGCATTCTGTTAACACTGAAGCAAGCTCCAACCTCACGAAGAACATCAACATAATTCAAATCAAGCAGCCAATCCGCATTATTAACCATCAGTGCTTTATCTTCGCTGAAATCAATAAACTTTGCCATTTGCTTTTTAAAACACTGACAGTTATGTTCAATCGTTTCCTTTGTCATCATTTTACGCATATCGGTTTTTCCGCTCGGATCTCCTACCATAGCAGTACCGCCGCCGATAAGTGCAATAGGCTTATTTCCTGCTTCCTGCAGTCTTTTCATAAGTGTAAGTGCCATAAAGTGGCCAACGTGCAGAGAATCTGCAGTCGGGTCAAAACCAATATAGAAAACAGCCTTACCGTTATTAACAAGCTCTTTAATCTGCTCTTCGTCAGTAACCTGTGCGATAAGTCCGCGTGCTGTTAAATCTTCATAAACTCCCATTTAAATGTCCTCCTGTGAAATAAGCATCTCCTCAGCACTTTTAAGAAGAGTATCCGTAATCTGAAGCCCACCCATAATTCGTGCAAGCTCTTTCTTTCTGCCCTCAAAATCAAGCGGAGATACTTTTGTATATGTTTTATTATTTTCAAAATCCTTTTCAATAAGAAAATGCTCATCCGCAGCAGAAGCAATCTGTGCTGAATGTGTAACTGTTATTACCTGCGTTTCTTTTGAAACAGACTTTAATTTTAATCCTATTTTTCTGCTTGCTCTGCCTGATACACCTGTATCTATTTCATCAAATATCAGTGTACCTATCGTATCATTATGAACAATAACGTTTTTAATTGCAAGCATTATTCTTGAAAGTTCGCCGCCGGAAGCAATTTTTGCAAGCGGCTTCGCAGGCTCACCGGGGTTGGTTGAAATCAAAAATTCAATTTTATCATAACCTGTTGAGGATAATTTACCTTTATCAAAATGAACGATAAACTGAATTTTCGGCATATCAAGAAATTCAAGCTGAGTCTTAACATTGCTTTCAAATTCAGAAACAATTTTCTTTCTGTGTTCGGAAAGTTCCTCCGCTTTTTTTACAACCTCATCAAACAGGCTGTCATACTCATTCGTAAGCTTTTCAAGCTCTTCATCATTATATAGAATTGAATTTCTCTTTTCCTTTGCATTTTCAAGAAAAGCAAGCATTTCCTCTTCGGTTTCACCGTATTTTGCACTTAATTTATACAGCAAATCAAGCCTTTCCTCAACCTGCTCACGCTCAGCCTCGTTAAAGTCAAGCCCGGCTACCTCTGAATTAATTAAGTCTTTAATATCTTCTATTTCTTCACTTATATCAGAAAGCCTTGAAGAAATTTTCTTGATATTTTCCGAAGCTGAATTCAGTGATGATACCTCTTTTGCAGATGATGAAACAAGCGTTGCCGCACCGTTGAATTCATCATCACCGCTCAATGCAGACAAAGCATTGTTAAGCACAAGCAACAAAGCCTCACTGTTTTCCATAAGCTGCTTCTTTTTGGTAAGCTCCGCCTTTTCACCAACGGAAATATCCGCTGCCTCAAGCTCCTTTATCTGATAATTAAGCAGTTCAAGCGCCCTGTCTTTATCTTCTTCATCTGTGGTTAATGCTTTCAGCCTTCTTCTTACTGTAATCAGCTTGTGAAAACTATTTTTATAATCATTAAGAATTTCCTTATTATCCGACAGCATATCAATAAAAAGATAGTGAGAATCGGGATTTAATAGTGACTGACTGTCATGCTGTCCATGAATATTTACAAGTTGCTGCCCTATTTCCTTTAAGATAGAAACCGTTGCAGATGCACCGTTAATTTTGCAAACTGACTTTCCTGCTTCGGTAATTTTTCTTGTTAACAGCAGTGTGCCGTCTTCCTCTGTTTTATAACCAAGCTCGTGTAGCTTATCGGAAACGGTCTGCGTAATATCCTCAAAAAAAGCAGAAACGAAGGCATAATCTGCACCATGACGCACCAATTCCCTTGATGTGCGCTCACCGAGAATTGCATTTATGGAATCAACAACTATTGATTTACCTGCACCTGTTTCACCGGTTAAAACATTAAGTCCGTTATTAAATTCTATCTGTGCCTTTTCAATTACGGCAATATTTTCAATATTAAGCGTTCTTAACATTTAACGATTTCTCCAGATTCGTAGTAAATACCTGTGCTGCATTTTCTGTTTTGCAAAGCACAAAAATTGTGTCATCTCCTGCAATTGTTCCGACAACATCATTCCACTGCATGGAATCAATTGCAGCACAGGCAGCACCTGCCATTCCCGAAAAGCATTTGATACAAACCATATTCATTGCACTTTCAACGCTGATAACAGAATCAACAAAAATGCCTGTTGCTCTTATTGAAACAGAATCGGAATTATTCTTTTTTCCTGTTGAATAGACATATCTTCCGCTTTCTGAAAGCTCCTTAACAAGCCTGAGTTCCTTAATATCTCTTGAAATTGTGGCCTGCGTTACATCAAACCCGTTTTCTTTAAGAATTGCCTGAAGATCTTCCTGCGTTTCAACATCAAGATTACTTATAATATCAAGAATTTTTGCCTGTCTTCTTTTTTTCATATTAAGCTCTTCTTTCTATCAATTTCTTTTTCATAACCTCATAGAAGTTATCGGGTTTGATTTTTACAAGCCTTGCCCTGTATGGTGAAAGCGAAATAATAACACTTGTATTTGCCGAAATATCAACAGGTGGCTCTCCGTCACAAGTTAAAATTGCATTATTGCTTACATCACTTATTGTTTCAACAGTCAGCTGATTATCACTGCTCACAACAATACTTCTGTCCATTAACGAATGAGGACATATTGAGGTAACCTCAAAACAGTTTAAATCCGGGCTGAGCACAGGACCTCCTGCAGCAAGACTGTATGCTGTTGAGCCTGTAGGTGTTGAAACAATAACACCGTCTGCCCTTGTATCCAGAAGTTCTCTGCCATTGCTTGTTACCTTAATATCAATCAGTCTTGCAAAATCCCCTCTTGAAAAAATAGCGTCATTAAGGCAATGAAAGGTTTTGACTGCCTTTTCATTTTCTATGATTTCAGCCTTAAGCATCATTCTTTCTTCCAATTGATATTTTCCTTCAATAACATCTTTCAAAAGATTAAGCTCATTTCTTTCAATTCCGCTTAAAAAGCCGAGTCTGCCGCCGTTAATACCAAGTGTCGGTTTGCCGAGAATGGCAGCTTTTTTGGCAATTTTCATTGTTGTGCCGTCGCCGCCTATAACAATTGCTATATCACAAACCTGCATAAGCTCTGCCGAGCTTAAAAATTCACAATTCTCATTACTGATAACATCATAATATTTCTTATCAAAATAAATTCTGCAATCGGTATCTTTAAGAACATCAAGCACTTCTCCAGCAATTGCTTTTGTTTCATTATTATTCAGATTTGCAAAAACTGAAAAAATCATAACAATTCCTCGTGAGATTGATTTACAAGTTCATCAGGATTAACACATTCATCAATAATCGGCTCTGCCGATTTGCAAATATAAATCAGATATTCAATATTGCCTTCAGGCCCTTTAATCGGTGAAAACTGAAGTCCTTTAACCGAAAATCCGCTTTGCACCGCCATATCAATAACATTTTTAACAACTTCAAGGTGAACGGTTTTTTCTCTTACCACACCCTTTTTTCCAACCTTCTCCTTACCTGCTTCAAACTGAGGCTTAATAAGACACACAGCCTGACCGTCGTCAGAAAGCAGTATATTAAGATTAGGTAAAATATGCTTTAAGGAAATAAAGGAAACGTCAACGGATGAAAAATCAATTTTATCCTTAATCTGTTCGTTTGTTACATAACGAAAATTGGTTCTTTCAAGATTAACCACTCTTTCATCACAGCGAAGCTTCCACGCAAGCTGACCGTAGCCTACATCAACAGAATAAACCTTAACCGCTCCGTTCATAAGCATACAATCCGTAAAACCACCGGTTGATGCACCGACATCCATACAGATTTTCCCGTTCAAATCAATAGGAAATTCCTGCATTGCCTTTTCAAGCTTCAAACCGCCCCGACTTACATATTTAAGCGTGCTTCCGCGAACCTCAAGCACATCGTCTTCCTTAATTTCCGTGCCTGCCTTATCAACTTTTTGATTATTAACATATACCTGACCTGCCATGATAATAGCTTTTGCCTTTTCTCTGCTTGGGGCATAGCCTTTTTCAAAAACAGCAACATCAAGTCTTATTTTCTTAGACATTGGAAACCTCGTTAACTATAGAATCTCTATCCAGTTTATATGTTTTAATCTGGCTTTCAATAGTAGCCTGCTTAACAAATTCATCCTCTATTGCTATATGCTTAAAATGAACGTCAATATTATTTTCCTTAAGCATTGCTGCAACTATCTCACCAACACTGCCGGTTTTTATACTTTCTTCATAAAAATAAACATTTTTAACATCTGCCAATAAAGTTAAAATGCTTTTCTCAACAGGCTTAATTTTATTCAGCTTAATAATAAATGTGCTGTCAAGCTCTTTATAAGCCGCGTAGCACTCCGAAAACTCTCTGCCGTATGTAATAATACAGTTTTCAGAATTAACACCACCGAAAACAGAATAATCAGATTTATCATAATGATAATCCTCAGGCATTTCATTCTCTTTACCGCGCGGATAACGAATGGCAGCTGCACCGTTGTCATGATAAATAGCTTTTCCGAACATCAGTGAAAGTTCTTCATAGCAGCTTGGAGCATAAACGGTTAAACCGGGAACTGTATTCAGGTAAGAAACATCAAAAATACCCTGATGAGATTCACCGTCCTCACCAACAAAGCCTGCACGGTCAATACCGAAAATAACCTTAATATTCTGCATTGCAACATCGTGAATCAGCTGATCATATGAACGCTGCAAAAATGTAGAATAAACGGCAAAAACAGGCACTAACCCGTTTTTGGCAAGACCGCTTGAAAAGGTTACTGCGTGCTGCTCTGCAATACCAACATCAAAAAATCTTTTAGGATAAAGCTTCGCAAAATTACTGAGACCCGTACCCTCAGCCATTGCAGCGGTAACACAGCAGATTCGGCCATCCTTTTCAGCCAGTGAACACATGGTATCACCAAAAGCAGAAGAAAAATTCTTTCCTCCCGAAACACATTCACCTGTTGCAACATTAAACTTACCGATACCGTGAAACTGCGTAGGATTTTTTTCCGCAGGATTATAGCCTTTCCCCTTAATCGTGTTAACGTGAATGAGTACGGAATGGCTATGTGTTTTTGCAGCAGTTAAAACAGATATAAGACTTTCTATGTCATGACCGTCTATAGGTCCGTAATAGCGAAAGTCTAAATCTTCAAAAAAGGTAGCATGATAAACTTTTTTTCTGATTTCTGTATTAATAAATGTAACTAAGCGGTTAACAGAATTTCCGATTTTCGGAATTTTTGCAAAAATACGCCTTACACCCGCTTTGAATGTAAAATACTGCTTTGATGTTCTTATCGTTGTTAAATGCTTTGACATTGAGCCTACATTTTGACTTATGGACATATTATTATCATTAAGTATTACAATAAGATTCTCGCAACCGTAGGAGCCGTTATTAAAGGCTTCATATGCAAGACCGCCCGTAAGTGCACCATCCCCGATAACGGCAATAACCTTACCCTTTTCACCTTTTATTTTCTTTGCCTTTGCCAGCCCTATTGCCTGGGAAATAGCAACACTTGAATGACCGCTTGAAAAAATATCGTGCTCACTTTCAACAGGGCGTACGAAGCCGCTTATACCGCCCTCTGTACGCAGAGTTGAAAACCGATCTTTTCTTCCGGTTAAAATTTTGTGTGTATAGCATTGATGCCCAACATCAAAAACAATCTGATCTGTTGGGCTGTTGAATACCTTATGAAGTGCAACGCTTAATTCTACCACACCTAAATTTGAAGCAAGATGACCGCCTGTTTCGGAAACCGTTTCAACAAGCAGTTCTCTTATATCGGCACAGAGCTCATCAAGCTCACTATTATTCATTTTTTTTATATCTTTAGGTAACTGAACTTTATCAAGAACAGACATTAAATCAACTCTTTTCAACTATTAAAACATATATTAGCATAAAATGTATAATAATGCAATATATGTATAATGTCACTTAACACGTCTTGTAAGCTTCCCGGCAAGTAATTCAAGAAATTCAGTATTTTCAAATAAAGAAAGTGCTGAAACAGCAGCATCTGTATAGTTTTCAACATCTTTTTGTGAGCTTTCAATACCTTTTAATGTTACATAAGTTGTTTTATCATTCTCTGCATCCGATCCAACAGGCTTTCCCAGAACCTCACTGTCTCCTATAACATCAAGAATATCATCCTTGATTTGGAAAGCTATACCAAGATTATACGCAAATTTATTTGCAGCTTCAATCTGAGCCTTATCTGCACCGCCCGCAACACAGCCAAGTAAGCACGCAGCTGAAATCAACGCACCTGTTTTCAACTTATGAACAGATAGAAGCTGTTCTATATCGGGACTTTCACTTTCATACTTCAAATCAATTATCTGACCGCCGATCATTCCCAGAACACCACTGTTTTGAGCAAGAATATTTACTGCTGATGCTTTTTTATCCGCTGATAAATCAGAAGCCGCTATAATCTGAAAAGCGTGTGTAAGCAACGCATCTCCTGCAAGAAGAGCAGTTGCTTCACCGAACATTTTATGGCAGCTTGGCTTGCCTCTTCTGAAATCATCATTATCCATACACGGCAAATCATCATGAATAAGACTGTAGGTGTGTATATACTCAACCGCACAGGCAAAATCAAGCGCTTCTTCCTTAGAAATGCCGCAGCACTCTGCAAATTCAAGACAAAACACAGGTCTAAGCCGTTTACCACCGTTTGAAAGACTGTATTTCATAGCTTCTGCAACAACATCCTGATTATCCGCACATTTCGGCAAATGGTTTATGATTGCATTTTCAATAAGCAAAATATCATTTTTTAGTATATTATCAAATTCTAAATCAGTCATTACATCAATCCTTATTAATTTCAGTGATTTTCTGCTTCGCTTCTGTCAGTTTTTTATTGCAAAAAGCGGCAAGTTTAGTACCTTCTTCAAAAAGCTTCATACTTTCATCAAGAGAGGCTTCGTTTTTTTCAAGCAGATTTACTATTTCCTCGAGCCTTTTTACGGCTTTCTCATATGTTAATTCTTCAGCCATTTTTGCTTACCTCATTTACAGTGCACATTGCCTTGCCGTCCTGCAAAACAAATGTAATTTTATCTTTTATTTTAATTTGGGAAGCAGATTTAACTACTTCGTTTTCCTTTTGAATAACCGAATATCCTCTTGCAAGAACAGCCAGCGGACTTAAAGCATTCAGCTTGCCTGCAAGTGCAGAAAGCATCATTTCTTTACTTTCAAGATTGTAGGATAATGAATCATTAAGCCTTGTTTCAAGCACTTCAACATTATCTTCAAATGAATGAATCAACGATTCATAATCAACAAGTACAGGTGAATCTGAAAGCTCCGAAACATACTGAATATGATTATCAACAATATAATTTATCTGACTTTCAAGCGTATTTTTCAATGCCGCAATATAACTGAACAGCATATTTATATCAGGGCAGACAAGCTCTGCCGCAGCACTCGGTGTAGGTGCTCTCAAATCAGCAACAAAATCACATATTGTAAAATCTGTTTCGTGACCTACAGCCGAAACAATGGGTGTTTCACACGCAATAACCGCTCTTGCAACCGTTTCTGTATTAAACGCCCACAAATCTTCTATAGAGCCTCCACCCCTGCCGAGAATTATAACGTCAATATCCGCCATACTGTCAAGCAGCTGAATTGATTTTACAATGTCAGCAGGTGCATATTCGCCCTGAACGATTGTAGGCACAATAACAATTTCCGCTAACGGATACCTTCTTGAAGTGATATTTTTAATATCCTCGACCGCAGCACCTATATTTGATGTTGCAACCCCGATTTTTTTAGGATAAGGCGGCAAGGGCTTTTTGATTTCATCATCACAAACACCTTCCCTGAACAATTTCTCCTTTAACTGCTCATAAGCAAGGTTCAGCGCACCGATTCCATCCGGCTGCATATCATCAACATAAAGCTGATATTCGCCGTTTTTTTCATAAACCGAAACTCTGCCGCTGCAAATTACCTTCATTCCGTTTTCCGGATTAAATTTAATTTTGTCGGCATAAGAAGCAAACATAACTGCTTTAAGCTGGCTTTTTTCATCCTTTAGCGTAAAATACATATGCCCTGAGCGATAATAATATGTGAAATTCGATATTTCACCGCTTATATAGATATTCCTGAGAGGTGTACTTTCATCAAGCAATGCCTTTATATAAGTATTTACTTGTGATACAGTTATAACATTCATATTGATTTCAAATAAGCATATATTGCAATTCCTGCAGCATTATCACAGCTGAATTCGGGCTTTGCAAAATATGCTCCGTATTTCTTACTTAATTTTTGTTTTATTA
>CAJTMQ010000024.1:13097-20928 GCA_910577215.1 uncultured Eubacterium sp.
AATACAACGGGATACTTACCGTATTTATTTATTATTCTGCCTGTCATTTCATCAAGAGTTTCTGCTATGTATGAAATAACAAACTTTGCTATATCATTCTGACTTTCATTATCTTCAAGCATTTTCTTTGCTTTATTTTCCACTCCTGATAAGGAGCAGTTTAAATCACTCATAGACGGTCTGATTTTAAACGCTCTGCAGCTGCCCTGTGCCATTTCATCAAGCATTGCACCGCATGGAAATTTCAGCCCAAGCATAACACCCGTTCTGTCTATTGCCTGCCCCGCCTTTAAATCTGTGCTTTCAGCAACCAATTCCGCTTTTATAATTTCATTATTATCAGGTTTAACCAGTAATGCTTCCGTAGTGCCCCCCGAAACGTGAAACGCAATAAACGGCTCTTTTATCAGTTCAAGCCTGTCCACAGAAAAAAGAGCTGCCAGAATATGCCCAACCTGATGCGAGGTTTTGAAAATGGAAGCATTTGAAAATGCAGCAACTGAACGTGCTGTATTTTCACCAACCAAAAAACAAGGCATATAGCTTCCGTCAACATTTCTCGGACGGGTGCTGACTGCAACTGCGTCAATGCCGGAGCATTCAGCTTCACTGACCAATTCATCAATAAGGTATGGCATATTGACTGTATGCTGGAAAACGGCATCACTTTGCCTTAATCCTCTTTCACCCTGCTTTACCTCAAGAAGTTTCTTTTTCTGAACAATTCTTTTACCGTCAAAAACAGCAACAGAGGTTGTATAATTACTTGTATCAAAACCAAGAAACATTATTTACTCCTTGAATAGCTGCCGAGAATTCCGTTAATAAACGCAAAATCCTCTTTGCCCGAATATTTTTTTGCAAGCTCAACAGCCTCATTTATTGCAACATTTTCAGGCACACCGTCTACATAAATAATTTCATAAAGAGCAAGTCTTAATATAGAAAGATTAACCTTAGGTATACGGTTGAGCTTCCAGCCGTTTGAATATCTTTCTATAATTTCATCAAATTCGTCCTTATGCAAAACAGTATTTTCAAATACCTCTTTTGCATAATCCGATAAAGCCGCCATATTTTCGGAATAAATTTCCTCGATTTCATGGGCAGGCTTGTCCTTAAAAAATTCTTTTTCAAAGAGCAGAACAAATGCCTGCTCTCTCATTTCAGTTCTGTTCATATATCCTCCAAAAAAACACGGCTGAAAATAAAAATACTTTCAGCCGAATTTTAATAATCACTCTTCAGTTTCGGTAGGTTCATCTGAGCTTTGGGGTTTAACATCTTCAACAGAGGCAATTATAACATTAACCTTGGAAACAAGCTTTCCTGTCATATTCTGAACAGCCTCTTTAACAACCCTTTGCACTTCTTCTGCAACAGGCTGAATTTTTTTCCCGTTTGCTATGTTTATATAGATACTGATATCTAAATCATCGCCATCCTGAACAATTCTTACAGGACTCATTACTTTAAGGCTGCCCTTTTTAATGGTTGAAACAACATCTGCCGGTCTGTTTGAAAATCCGGTAACACCGTCTACATCCTTAGCAGCATTTGTTGCAATTGAAGAAACTGCTTCCTCAGAAATAATCAGTCCGCCCTTGGCACCGTATTTTGAAATTTCCATACTTTCATGCCTCCTTGTTTTAAGTATTATACCATAAGAGGCTGCATTATACAAGATTAATTTGACTGTATTATTGTAACATTTTCAAAACTGCAGTTTAGCTGTTGTGTTGCAATTTCTTTAATCTGTAAAATAATTTCATCCGTAAGATCTTGAACATCAACAATCACATCAACACGTGAGCTGTCATCACTCACAACGGCAAGGCAGTTATTAACACCCTTTGCCTGAACAAGTGTTTCTATTTTATTCTCAATTTCTATATGTGAAGACAGTTTTGCAACGCCCTCAGATGCTGCCCTGCGTGACTCTTCACTCTCATCGGTAGCATTAATTACTGCCTGCAGCTTTTCAAGTGCAGAATCTCTTGCGCTCTGGCGTTCCAGTCTTGCAGATGAAAAATAATCATTTTCAACAATTGTTGTTGCCTCAGTTGTGGCATCAACATATGTAGCCTCTCCAAGGGTCTTGGTCTGCCCTGCAACAGTATTGATTTTTGAAGAAATATCGCTGTTTTCCCAATACCAGTTTCCGCCCAGACCCAATGCCAGCAGAAGAACAAAAATTGAGAGAGCGGTTTTGGTTCTTTTATCCTTTTTCTTTTTAATTTCATCCTCAGTCATTATTCCCTTAACCGCCGTTTTCTTATTGAGTTTTAATTCCTTGTTTTCGTCCATAATAATTCACCTTTCCGCCCATAACTTATTTAATTTTCTAAACACATTCATCTATGGGCAGATAAATGTATTATTTATTTTTTCTGCTTTTATTTACCCGTTTTTTCCGGGTTTAATTTAGAAACAGAAATTCTGCTTGAAGAAATGTTAAACAGTGATGACACGCACTGAACAACCTTTTCCCTGATTACGGTATTATCACCACCGCTGCAAACTATGGCAACACCTTCAATTTCAGGAAAATTTTCTTTTAACAAAATGGGGCTGTCGCCATTTCCTCCGTCATAAATAACATATTCACTATTTTGAGAAGAAGAACTGTCATTCTGAGAATTTTCTGTATTTTTTGCATATACGCTTTCTGTTGTATTCTTTAAAGTAATCATTACCTTGCAGTTTCCTACACCGTCTATGCTCGAAATAATATCACTCAGCTTTTCATCCAGCTCTTTAACATACGAAGCATAATCTGTTGATGCAACCTCTGTTTCCTTTTTGCCTGAACCGCCGAAACTGATTTCCGAAAGAAGAATAAGCAGTATTCCGATTATTCCGACAGCAACCAGTACCTTTGTTTTAGTTTTCTTGATCTCAAAAGTTTTTTTGAGTTTTTCCTTTAAATCATTCACCTATTCGCTTCACATCCGCAACTATACCTAAATTTTTAAACAAAATATCTTTTACTTCATCAACCGAATATTCATCAATGACCGAAACCTTTACGCTGTTTATGACAATCTCATCACCGATTTGCGCAACATCAACAGTAACGGTAGAATTATAAATTTCATTATCCTCAAGCACATAATCAACAGAATTTTTAATTTCCGTCTTTGCCGTGTTTTCAACAACATTTTCATACTCACTGTCAAATTCAAAATCTATTTTAAAATCAGAAGCATTAAAATCCGTTAACGGATATAAAAAAGAAATAAATATGAACGCCGATATAATCACTTTATAAAATTTACCCATTGTGCCTTTGGGTGATAAAATTGAGAAAATCACCGAAACAATCAGCGTTATACAGATACAAAATGTCCAGCTTTTTATATAATCCATATTATGTACTTCCCTTTGCTGCAATCAGAATACCTATTGAAATAATTGTTGTTACCATTGAAAGTATCAATATAACATTCATAATAAGCATTGCATCACAGAATGCTTTCAGAACAAGTGTTACGGATTTATCTCCGAACACATCCGATATGATTGATGATAACAACAGAAAAAATCTCCAGAATACAACCTCAATAATTGCAGGCAAAAACACAAGCACAACTGCAATTATTCCCACTACTCCAACACTTGAACGGATAAGCGATGAATAGGACTGAATGGAAAGCAATCCTTCGCTAATGGCACTTCCTATTACGGGAACAACCGAATTGATTGCAAATCTGATTGAACGCAGACCTATAGCATCTGCCCTTGCGGCAACGGCCGTTTTTATTGACAGAACGGAAACAAATGCAGCAGCACAAACAGATATACCCGTTGTTATATATTTTTTCATAAAGGCAAGAAGCGATTTCAGGTTTAGCTCGCTTCTCAGCCCTGCACATATGCCGATCGAAAGGAAGCAGTTTGTTAAAGGTACAAATATATTTTTGGATATATAATTCAGCGTCTGTGCCAATGACAGCAGCAGAGTATTTGTTGAAAAAGCAGCAACTGTATTTCCCGAGGTTGCAACAATCACACAGAACACGGGAATAAATGCATAAATAAAATCTGCACAAATAGCTATAGAGGAGCACGCAAGGCTTATTGTTGTTTTCATCTTTATTGCCAGAACAACAGCAATAATAAGCGCACTTACAGTTGAAAAAAGCGTGCTCATCTCGCTGTCTATCATAGTTGATTTCAAATTCTGGAAAAAAGAAGAAATAATGATAAACACCAAAATAACGATGCAGGCTTCAAGTGGTGTCTGTGCCGCACCCTTTAAAATATCCTTAACGGAATTTGTAAAATCAGAAATTGAAAAATTTACAAGTGTATTGTAATCAAATGTTGTCAGTCCAAGTTCATCAAGTAAATCATATGTATCACTGCCCAAGTCCTCTAAAAAAGAAAAATCATAGTTTTCAAGGTATTCCTCATAGCCTTCATCATCAACCGAAAAGGCGGTAAGAGGAACAGACAGCAATAATATCAATACTATAAACCCATATAAAAATCTTTTCATTCAAGAAGTCCCGTTATAATTTTAATTACCGTTTCAAACAGCGGTAAAATCATTGCAATAACAATAACCTTTGCTGCTGTTTCAGTTTGGCTTGCAAGTGCATTTTCACCGCAGTCCCTGCACAAATCTGCAACAAACTGAGTAATAAGCACAATTCCAAGCACCTTTATCATTAGCTTTATGTAGCTTGCCGCTGTTTCAACACCTGATGATATTGCACTTATGGAGCTGAATATCTCAGATAGACCGGAAGCCAATCTGAAAAATATCATAGCAGCAGCTGCAATCATAATCATTATTGAAGCCGTTTTATTATAATCTCTTACAAACACGGCAAGTATCAGTGCCGAAAGAGAAATCCCTATAATAACCGTCATATATTAAAAAGTGATTTTACGGTTGAAAACAGATCACTGATTTCAGGAATAAGCATCATAAGCACAACGATTACACCTGCAAGAGTTGTCAGCATTGCCTGATCTTCTCTGCCGCTGCGCACCAAAACAGTATTCAGCACAGAAATAATTATTCCTATTGCCGCAATTTTAAATATCAAATTAACGTCCATTTATCCTCCTATATCAAAACAAGAGTTACTGCAAGGCTTCCGAAAATGCCAAACACGATATACAGCTTGCTGTGATTTTTATAGTAATTTTCATACCTGTTTCTGCTTTCAATCATATTCTGCTTGAACCCTTCAAGCAAATTCAGCATTGAAAGAGAATCTGTTTTTCCTATATTTTTGAACAGAAAATTTATTCTTTCATTATCGGCTGAATCAAGCTCGGTTTTGATACTGATATTTTCAAAGCTGAAATTTTTTAAAAAGCTCAGATGCGAAAGCGTTGGCTCATTGCACAGCCTATTTATTATCTTCATTGATTCATTAACTGAAAATTCAAGCTCTATAGCCATAAGACTGCACATCTCAACAAGCTCATTTGCAACAATACATTTTTTCTTTAACCTGTATGCATAACTAAAGCCTGCTGCAGCCCAGGACAAATTCAGAAGAACAATTCCTAAGTATTTCACTTCTTATTTCACTTACTTCCATAATTTCAAAATCGTTTGTGTAATCATTCAGCAGCACAATATATTCAAATTCATTTCTTGAAACAAGCTCTCTTATAATCTTTTTCTCCGCTATTTCCTTTTTACTTGATGCATGAACAGATACTGCAAATTTAACTCCCGAAAGAAAGCCGTCTGCCATTGCTTCAACCTCCTCCGAGGTTGATATTTCATCACAGACTATAATTTCAGGAGAAAGCGTTCTTATTGCCATTTCAATACCAACGCTTTTGGGATAGCCTGTTAAAACATCTGCATTAAAGCCTATATCCGAATTTATACCGTTAGCACCCTTATAGGCAATCTCGTTTCGTTCATCAACAATGGCTACCTTTCTGCATCTGTTGTTGAAGCCGCCCGACAAAAGCCGTGAAAAATCGCGAAGGAAAGTTGTTTTTCCGCCCGCAGGTGCGGATGCAACAATAATGCTCGGAAAACTGTTAACATAAAGCATATTCAGAATTTGCCTTGAACAATCCTTTATTTCATTTGCTATACGTATATTTAATGCGTTTATTTCTTTAACTGCCGTAATATCCTTGTTCTTAATCACTGCAGTTGAAGCAACACCAACCCTGTTTCCGCCCTCTGCGGTTATAAAACCCTTCGTTAAATTATCAATGACGGAGTGCACCGAATAATTGCTCAGTCTGCGGAAGATTAAATCAAATTCTTCTTCATCAACAACATATGCCTGCTCTGAATAATGATTAAGTAATTTTCCTTTTGATGTTATAAAAAGGCAATTTTTTCCGAAAACTAAAATAAGCGGCAAATTTTTTCTTATTCTTATTTCGGTAAGCTGCTTTAGAATTTCAGCAGGCAGAGTTGTTATTGAGCTGATTATCTCGTCTGATAAAGACGGCAAAACGCTTTTTAAGCCCATATCACTCACCTCAATAAGATATATGAATTCTTGTCCGAAAATATTACAGGAATGTAAATGCCTCCAAAATTTATTGAAGAAACTGTAAATATATGGTATTATTTCTAAAGAATATATATAGGTGGAAAATATATGGATATTACTGTAAAAAATCAAAACAGATATGCAAACAGATTTATAAACGGAGAAACTGTGAACTATTCTATTGCATATGCTGTTTCCTTTTTTATTCTGATTGCGGTAAAGCAATTTTTAAAAACCTTTATAGGCTTAGAAACATCTGCTTCCTGCACGATTGCTTTTATAATTACCGAAGCTGTTTTATTTCTTTTTGAGCGTTTCTTTGTTTTCAAAAGCAATATTACAACCTCAAAAATCACACAGGGCATCTTATTTGTGCTCAATACTGCTATGCATTTCGGTATATATAAGCTTGCACATGTAATTCTGTGCGGTTCATTAAATATATATGATTTTACTGTTTGGCTTATGGTTGCCGTTTTTATATTTATATTCAACTACCCGCTTGCCAGAATTCTTATTTTCGGCTGTATGGATAAAGCGGATAATAAAAACGGAGGCAGAGTTTACAGACATTTATTCAGGAACAGATTTATAATTCTTTCCATGCTGGTTTCTCTTGTTGCCATGGGATTTATGTTTATCGTGTTCAAGGTTTTTCCGTTTGGTGATACTACTGTTTTAAGAATGGATCTTTACCATCAATACGGTCCGTTATTTGTAGAACTGTTTGACAGGCTTTCCGATCACGAAACCTTTTTATACAGCTGGACTGCGGGCGGCGGTTCAAGCTTTCTCGGCAATTATTTCAATTATTTGTCAAGTCCTATAAATATATTGATTTTCCTGTTTGACAGAGAGCAGATGCCATATGCAATTTCATTCCTTGTTGCAGTAAAATGTATGCTTACTGCAGGCACCTTTACACTTTACATCAAAAAAAGCCAAAGGCATCATTCCTTCATAAGTGCTGCCTTTGGTGTGATGTATGCGTTTTCTGCATATATGCTTGCATATTTCTGGAACATTATGTGGCTTGACGGAATGGTTATGCTTCCGCTGATTATTCTCGGAATTGAAAACATCCTCAACAGCGGCAGATGCAGACTTTATATACTTTCCTTAATCTATTTAATGTATTCAAGCTATTATATGGGATATATGGTCTGCATTTTCTCTGTTATTTACTTTATCGCTTACTATTTATTAACCGTCGGAAACAACAAGATTGATTCCAACTTCATATCCTCAAAAAAATTTTCGCTGAAAGCACTTTCCAACAATAAGTTTATTAACCGAGGATTCAGATTTGCAGTATCCTCCCTTTTGGCAGGTGCTGTATGTGC
>CAJTMQ010000024.1:20938-24120 GCA_910577215.1 uncultured Eubacterium sp.
ATTCCTGTTTGCTTTATTTTATCAAGCTGCAGTGCAACATCGGATTCTTTCCCGGACAGTGCAAAATCTTACTTTACCGTGCTTGATTTTATTCAAAGCCATTTTGCAGGACTGGAAACAACCATCCGCTCCAGCGGCGAAGATGTGCTTCCGAATGTATACTGCGGAGTACTAACACTTCTTCTTGTCCCGCTGTTCATTGTGAATAAAGAAATCAAGCTGAAAGAAAAAATTATATATATTTCATTACTTTTGATTATGTTTGTATCATTTAATACAAACTATGTTAATTTTATATGGCATGCATTTCATTTTCCTAATGATCTTCCCTATCGTTTTTCATATATATATTCCTTTATTCTGCTTGTTATTTCATTTAAGGCTATTGCCCATATCAAAGCAGTCGGAATAAAAGAAATCGGCTTTACTGCAATGTTCTGGCTTGCATTTGCCGCTATCTCGCAGGAACTTCCTACAAACAAAATCAGTGATTTTTCTATTTATGTTACCATTGCATTTATAATTATATGGACTGCATTTTTCTTTGCCGTAAAGAAACGCAGACTCACAAAGATTGTTATAGGCACGCTTATCATTTCCGTAACCTTCTGTGAGGTAATTATTTCTGATACAAATGCTTTCAGCTTTAATCAGGATTTAACAAACTATAATGAGAACTATGATACCTATGTTGAATCAGTAAATTATCTTGAAGAAAATGACACTTCATTTTACAGAACAGAGCTTTGCAGTCTTAATACAAGAATGGACCCATGCCTTTATGGTTACAGAGGAATAAGCACATTCTCCTCTATGGCATATGAGCAGTATTCAAGACTTCAATACAGCCTTGGTATGTACGGAAACAGAATTAACAGTCATACCTACAATACACAGACCCCTGTTTATAATTTGATGTATGCAATAAAATATCTTATCCATAACAATGAAAATGTTAAACCAAGCACCGCTCTTTATACAAGATGCTATGAAGCAGCAGACGATAAGTCTGTTATTTACAGCAATGATTACACATTGCCTATAGCATACTGTGTTAACTCGGCTGTTGATTTATGGTCTACTGCTGAAGGAAACCCATTTCAGATTCAGTCAGATTTCTTCACACTTGCAACAGGTTTTTCAGATGTATTCACTGAAGCTGAATACATCTCATGCAATTACGACGGTATGACAGGAGATAATGTTGCGGAAAACGGAAGCTATTGGTTCAATAAGAACAATGCAGACTATGGAAGCATTGATATAACGCTTAAATCTACTCGCGACGGTAATTTTTACCTATACCTGACTTCACCGGATATCAGAAATATATCCTGCACGCAAAACAATGTCAGCATTACAACACAGGAAATTGAAACACCGTATATTCTTGATTTAGGCTACTTCAATGAAGGTGATGAAATAACGGTATCCATAGACGGCAACAGCGTTAAAGATGATACAGGATATTTTGAAATATATGCTTACAGTTTAAATCAGAATGTACTGAATGAGGGCTATGAAAGGCTTCTTGAAAATGCAATGGATATAACAGACTATTCGGGAACAAAAATTAAAGGTTCGGTTATTGCAGATGACAGTTGCATACTCTATTCGTCTATCCCCTATGATAAGGGCTGGAGCGTGTATATCGACGGTGAAAAAGCAGAAACCTTTGAAATAGGCGGCTGCCAGCTCGGAGTTATGATAAAGGCAGGCAAACATACCGTTGAATATGTATACAGACCGCAGGGTATGTATTTAGGTGCAGCAGTTTCCATTGCAGCAATACTTGCCTTAGCAGGCTACGAAATCCTTAAAAGAAAAATAAATTTTATTAAAGTAATTAAATAAGATCAAATCATCTTGTTTCGTTTACTTTGCACGGAAAAAGGCACATACATCTTTCGATGTATGTGCCTTTTGTTATTATCATAATCTACAACAACATTTACTGATTAATCAAAGTCACGTTCATATTTAATAACAGCACCTGTCTGTGCGTTGATTTCATATTCATACTCTGTAAGTCCTTTGCGAAATTCAACATCGTACACCTGCGTTCCGCCTTCCCAGTCTAACTTCACTTTTATAAAGGTAACAGATGAAGCAGACAGGTTTGCGTGATTCAAGGCAATTTCCTTGGCGCGTTCTTCAGTAATGAGGTTTACTGTTTGGTTCTTGGTTGGGTTTGCTGAATTGTTGTTCTGTGTAGTACTGTAATATGTATTCGGAATAGAAAAGTTCTCAATGTCACGATCAAAAGAATAGATTTCTCCCGTATATGCGTTTATTTCATAGTCATATTCGATATTACCGCTCCAGAATTCCACTTCATACACCTGAACTCCGTTTTCCCATTCTAAATTCGTTTTCACAAAAGTAACAGAAGAAGCTGAAAGTTGAGCATTATTCAAAGCAATCTCCTTTGCACGCTCCGCAGTGATAAAACTACCTGTCGCGTTCTGACTCGTTGCTGCCACAGTTGGATTTGTTGAGAGCTGCCCCTCTGCTGTGCTTTCCTCATATTGAGAATCTGTTGCACTTATCCCGGCTGCTTTCTCAAAAGAGGCTTTGTGTTTGACTGCCGAGTAAAATGCAAATAAAGTACATAAAATAATCAATGCCACAGCAACAGCAATTATGAATTGTGTATTTTTCTTCATATGTATCAAATCTCCCTATTATTACATTATTATGAAAGTTTTAACTTAATATATCTCCTTAATTATAAAACACTTTGATTATCTGTTTTCAACAGGTTTCATTTCAATGGAATTATACCACTAAAATTAAAATAAATCTACAAAAGCAAAGAAAGAATATTAACAAATACTAACCTTTATGTAATTAAATTACATAAAGATTTATTTACCAAACATAAAACCAATTGCTATCATAGTAACAATACAGATATTTTGCATCGAATGCAATTTCGGCATCTACATAGTTCTTACAAGTTTTCAGTGCGTTTCCATCATTCAAGTATTCTTGAAATCTTGAAATTCTACCAGACCAACTTGCACTGTCAGGTGGTTTCTACTTCTTCTTTCTTTGTGATGTCCTCAACAGTACAGTAGCTTCTACTCTAATCTCCTTAAATAAGAGCTTATAGTATAAAATTTAAATAATTCAATTAATACTTTAATAAAAAAAGTCAACACTTTTCTCAAAAAAATTCT
>CAJTMQ010000025.1 GCA_910577215.1 uncultured Eubacterium sp.
TATAAAAAGGAAACCAAATAGAAAGCAACTGTAAATTACAGTTTATTTTTGCTTATAATATAAATTGATGAGTTAAAAATATGCTTAAGAATTAAGCTGATTTGTTTTGAAATGTGGTGATTGAACTGTTTTAGATTTTATACTAACAAAGTGAAATAAAATAATGAGGACAGATTATGAAACGGAAATTTTTTAATAACAATAGTATGTCGGATAAGATTGTTGTTCAAAGAACATATAATTTTGAGGATTTTGATGCAGTATATGTCAATAGTTCAGATCAATATCAGCAAAAGGATTATGACAGAATATTAAATTCCGAACAGAAAAAAAGTATCCATTTATGGGCTTGGAAAAATGATAAGGCTGTGGCGGAATTTGCAATTATGTGTGCTGATAAAGACCTTGATTATACTTCTGTTGAAGCATCAGGCTTAAGCAGCGAATCAGGCACTCTGTCGTCATCACTTGTTAAGCTTTCATTTATAAAAGAGGTTAAGGCATATACCGGTCATGCAGGCTGGTATGCTAATAATCCGTTTAACAGAATGCCCAAAGGTGAAAGAGAATACTTTCCGGAGGTTATTTATTCCGATGAGCCTGTGTCAGTATGCAAAAACAAATTTCAGTTGGTGTGGGCGGAAATCAGTATTCCTAAGAATGCATTACCCGGAATTTATCACGGAACAATTACGGTTTCTGCTAAAAACACAGATAAAACAGTTGCTCTTGATTATACCCTTGAAGTGCTTGATATTGTATTGCCGGATGCTGAAAACTATTTGTTTGATGTAGAATACTGGAGTCATCCATATAATGTTGCGTATTATTATGATGTTGAACCTTTTTCGGATGTGCATTTGAAAATTTTAAAACAGCATATGTCAATTTATAAAAATCTCGGCGGGCATGCAGTTACCGCAAGTATTGTTGAAGAAGCCTGGGGCGGGCAGACATATGGATTCAACAGAGATGTTCATTATCCCTCAATGATAAAATGGATAAAAACTGCCGATGGTGAATGGAAATTTGACTATACACATTTTGATAAGTGGGTGCAATTAAATAAAGAAATAGGGATTGCTGATAAAATTATTTGCTACAGCATGATGCCATGGAAAAATGTGATAAGATATTATGACGAAGCAAAGAAAAAAGAAAAGAAATTGACAGTGAATCCTGCCATCAAAGAAAAGTATAACAAGGTTTGGTTACCGTTTCTTAAGGCATTTATTACACACCTTGATGAAAGGGGTTGGTTTGATTATACCTATATCGGTTTTGATGAGCGCCGCAATATGGAAACAGCACTTGATTTGCTTTCAACTGTGAAAAACAAGAATGGGCATTCGCTTAAAATATCGGCATCGTTTAATGATTTTAAGCACAATGCATCTATATTTAACAGGCTTGATTATGCATCCGTAGGACTTGAGCAAATCAGAAATCATTTGCAGGATTTTAAGGAACAGGTGCACCTGAGAAGAGATAATAAGCAGGAAACCACAATGTATACGGCAACTGAGCATGTTCCGAACAGCTTTACCAAGTCAATTCCTGTTGAAGGTTATTGGACAATTCTGTTTGCGGGGTCATTAAATACCACCGGATTTTTGAGGTGGGCATATGATGCCTGGGTTGAAAATCCTTTAGAGGAGTCTACACATTGGTCTTTTCCGGCAGGTGATTGCTTTCTTGTTTATCCGTCATACAGAACTGATAAAGAACAAGAAAGTAAATTTTCACTGCGTTTGGCAAAGCTTGATGAGGGTGTACGCGATGTGAATAAACTTTATTTGATGCGTGAAAGCGCAGCCGAAATTGCTGCTGAAATTGAAAAGCTGTTTGCTGCAATAAAAGGTCATGAAGAAAACAGCTATGAATTTTATACTGTGAAAAGAACAAACATCTGGGGACGCACTGCAAAATGGCTTACTGAACGCGGAAAAGAAAAAATGATAAAGGATATGCACGAAGCAAAACAGAAAATTTATGAAATCTCAAAATTATACTGCGGTATAGAAAACAATTCGTAAATAGCAGGAAAAGAAATACCTATAGCATTCCGAACGATTAAAGGTCGGATGTTATAGGTGTTTTTTCTTAATCTTATGTGTATTTCCGGTTTTCATGGAATGATTTTTATTCATTTCCGATTTATGTATTATTGTTTCTGTATTTAGAATTTGATTTGTGTAGGACACAATGCTATAATGAAATTATTATATAATATGAGGTAATATTTATGAAGAAAATCAAGGCTCCTGACATTCAACTGAGTATAACAGGCAATTCTGTTCAATTTACTGCCGATAAAGGCTGGAATGTTGAATTTATCGGTGCTGATTTTACTCAGCTTGTTGATGATGATTTAAAAGTACATACTCCGCTTAAGGATACTTCAGCAGCTCTTTCTTTCAGATGCAAAAAGGGCAGTACGGTTATAGAAAAGGACTGCACTTTGCAGATAAAGGGCGCCTATGGTACTCCTGTGAAAAAGCCGAATGTAATTCCCGAGCCTGCACAGTGGCATCCTACGGGAGGAATGTTAAGGGATATAAGTTCTTATTCTTATGATGAAAGCCTTAAAAGTGCTGCCGATTTATTTGCAGGTGACTTTTTTAAGGTTACCGGCAAAACAATTGAAAAAGCGGACAATGGAACGGTTCGGTTTTCAATTGATGAAGGACTTGCTTATCTTGGTGATGAGGGCTATGAAATTGAATGTGAGGGCAACAGCATAACAGTTAAGGTGTCAGCTTTAATCGGTGCGATATGGGCCGGAAAAACAATATGCCAGCTTATGGTGCAGGGCGGTTTTCCGCACGGAATTATGCGTGATTATCCGAGGTACAGTGTAAGAGGCTTTATGCTTGATGTCGGCAGACGTCCTGTCTCTCTTGCAATGCTTGAAAGAATTGTTGACAGTATGGCATGGTATAAGATGAATGATTTTCAGGTTCATCTTAGTGATAATTATATATGGCTTGAGGATTATGCGCAGAACGGGGATGAAAGCACATTTGATGCTTACAGTGCGTTCCGTCTTGAAAGCTCTTTGAAAAATGATAAAGGTGAAACACCTGCTTCTGAGGATTACAGCTATTCAAAGGCTGAATTTAACAATTTTATGAAAGCGTCACTAAATAAGGGTGTTCGTATTACTCCCGAAATTGATATGCCTGCTCATGCACTTGCATTTACTAAGGTCTTTCCTGAATATGCCGTAATGGGCGAGGTTTCACCGTTGATGAAAAAACGTCCGCTTACAGACCATATCAATGTTGCAGATCCGAAGGCAATGGAGTTTGTTAAAAGTATTTTTGACGAATATACAAAGGGTGATGAGCCTGTGTTTCCGAAGGGCTCAACCGTGCATATCGGAGCAGATGAATTTTTAACTGATTACGGTGCTTACCGCAAATTTTTAAATGAAATTATACCGTACTTAAAAAAGACAAATCCTGTTCGTTTATGGGGCAGTCTTAGCTGGATTAAGGATAGCCCCGAAACACCGATAGTTAAAGAGGCTATAGACGGTGTGCAGGTGAATTTATGGAGTGAAGCGTGGGCTGATGGCAAAGAGATGTATGATATGGGGTTTGACCTTATAAATACAGATCATAAATTCTATGTGGTGCCAAACGGAACCAAAATACGTGCTCCGTATATGGACTATATTATAAAGCGTAATGCTATTAAGAAGTTTGAGCCAAACAGAGTTTTCCGGAAGAATAGCAAAAAGTATTATAAACTGCCTGCCGGCAATAAGCAGATGCTCGGAGGCTGCTTTGCAATCTGGCAGGATAATATTGATAAACGCTGCAAAGGCATTCAAGAGCAGGATTTATATGACCGCTATGCAGACAGCTCTGCTTTTGTTGCAGAAAAAACATGGGGCTCATGCACAGATAAGCACTCTTCAAAAGCTGTGGACGCAGCAGCAAATGCAATTAATAACAGCGTAAAAAGAAATATTGAAAGTCTGAAGCCGATGCACAATATCAAGCTCAGAGGCGGGGAAAGCTTTGTTGAAACAGGATGTCAGAATCTTGCCGCAGGCTCAAAGCTTGAAATCACATTAAAGCTTGATGAGGTTAAGCCGAATCAGATTATTATGGAAGCCGATGCTCCGTATGGTACATATGATATTAGAATTACGGAAAATTCAAAGCTGGGCTTTACTGCTCAGGGATATGTCTATGAATTTGACTATACACTTGTTCCGAATAAAAAGCTTACTCTTTTAATTGCAACCAAACCGCTTCGCACAACATTGAAAACAGGATTGTTTACCAAAAAAAGAGCAATCGGCAGCTTTTCGTTTAACGGCACTGTTCGTAACGGAAATATTAAAAATTCTTCTTTCAGTATTCCGATTGCAAGAATTGGCTCAAAAACCAATTCAGTTAAAGGCTGTATATATGATATTTGTGTTAAATAATAAATGCACAGCTTCTTTTATTGTGTATGTTATAAAAAGGTGATGTTATGATATTCAGATTGGCTGAAATTTCCGATTTGCCGCAGATTAAATCCGTATTTAAAGTTATAACTGAAAATATGAACAAAAAAAACGGTCAGATTTGGGATGATTTTTATCCGTGTGAATTTTTTGAAGATGATATTCTAAATAAACGTCTTTATGTTTTAATGGATAATGATGTACTTGTTTCTGCATTTGCATTGTGGACCTCAGAGCCTGAAAAATATAATAGTATCCAATGGGAAAACGAAAACGCCAAAGCACAGTATTTCGGAAGATTTGGTGTAAATGTTCATTATCAGGGAAAAGGCATAGGCAGCATTATGCTTAATTATGCAAAATCTGTAGCAAAAAATAACGGGTTTGAATATTTAAGAATTTTTGTTGTTGATAAAAATAAACCTGCAGCAGGCTTATATTCAAAGAATGGCTTAAAAAAGGCAGAGGGAATGTATATTGAAAAGTTTGAAAGCGGCTTGGTTTTAAATCAATATGGGTATGAGTATAAGTTGAATAGGTTTAATTAATATTATCGGGCATTGACAAATTGTTTACAATAATACATAATATTGTTATATTGAAATTAAAGTATGTTTAGGAGTATATTTATGAAGAATAAGTTAAAATCATTGATACCGGCTCTGAATTTTTTATTGCCGATTGTTATTTATATAGCGGCAAGCCTTATGGCATTTGTATTTTGGAATCACAATCATTACTATAATCCGGGCTTGGTTTGGATTACAAATATCTTATTATGTATAGTCGGAAGCTTTTTATGTGGTTTTTTTACTTTCGGAAAAAGCGGAAAAATAGGTATGATTGTAATGAACGTGTTGGCAGTTGCAGCAGTGCCTCTTTGGATTTTTGCTGAGTCGATTGGTTTGAAACCGTTGCCATATATTTTAACAACAATTTCAGGTTATTATTTTAATTTGACATACTGTGATAATCTTCCGGAGTATCTGCCGATTGTTTCTTTAATACTTTCAGTTATTCTGCCGATTATATTTATTTTGCTGGGAAGATTTATAAGAGTAAAATGTTTTCGTTGAAAATAATAATATTTAAACAGGGAGTGGTTAATTCCACTCCCTGTTATTTTTGTCTGTTAAGCTCTTTGAAAATGTTATCAGAAACGGCAGTGCTATTGCAGTTGCTAAAACATATGAAAGCGGCTGAGCAAGCTCTATGCCTGTTATTCCCATAAATTTCGGCAGAATGGAAATAAGCGGTATAAACAAAAGTCCGTTTTGTGTGCAGGCAAGGAAAAATGCCCTGCCGCTTTTTCCGATACTCTGAAATGTCATATTTGCAAGCATAATTGTGGGCAGGAAAAGCAGTGCAATACACATCATACGCAGAGCAAAGCTTCCTGTTTCAATCACTTCGATTTCTTCCCTGAAAATAGCTATAATCTGCGGCGATAAGGCGAAACATATTGATGACAAAACTACCATAACGGCTGTGCTGAATATCAATGTAAATTTCATTCCTGATTTAACACGTATATATTTTTTTGCTCCGTAATTGAAAGCAGATACCGGCTGAAAGCCCTGCCCGATACCTACACAGACACTGAACAGAAGATTTGCACATTTTGCAACAATGCTCATGGCCGCAATGCAGGCATCCCCATAAACCGCAGCCTGAAGATTAAGCACCATATTTGAAATGCTGTTAAGTCCCTGCCGTGCAAGGCTTGGTACACCTGTAAAAATAATTTCTTTAATCAGACCGAACTTTAATGAGATGTATTTTACTGAAATTTTGCTTTGTGTTTTTCCGCTAAGAAACATAATCAGCAATATTCCCATACTTACATATTGTGAAATTGCCGTTGCAAGCCCTGCTCCTGAGATACCCATATCAAAATAAAAAATCAGAAGAGGGTCAAGCACAATATTAAGAACACCGCCTGCAGTCAGTCCGAGCATGGCAAGAGATGCCATACCCTCATACCTCAGAATATTGTTCATTACACAGCCTGTTGTCATGGCAGGTCCTGCAATAAGAATAAATGCTCCATATGTTTTAGCATAAGGAAGAATGGTTGATGTGCTGCCGAGCAGTTTCATAAACGGAGTAAGAAAAATCAATCCGAATAGCATTATTATAATTCCCGATACGGCGGCAAGGAAAAACCCTGTTGAGGAATATTTTCTTGCCTTATCAATTTCCTTTGCACCCAAATGCCTGCTTATGCAGCTTCCTGAACCGTGGCCGAACATAAATCCGAATGCCTGCAGAATTGCCATAAGGCTGAAAACAATTCCTGTTGCACCGCTCGCAGATATATTTATTTTTGAAACAAAGTAAGTATCCGTAATGTTATAAACGGTTGTAATCAGCATGCTGATTACTGTTGGAATTGCGAGAGATGCAATCAGCCTGTTAACAGGTGTTTGTGTCATTTTTATAAACTGTTTATTGGCATTGGCTTCACTGCTGTTATGTTGTGTTTCATTCATTTTATCACCTGATTACTATGCGTTTTTATATTTTTCTGCCTGCAGATTAAACATATAAGCATATTTGCCGTTCTTTTTCATAAGCTCCTCGTGCGAGCCGTTTTCAACAATCTCTCCGTTTTCCATAACGTAAATTCTGTCTGCATTTCTTGTTGTTGAAAGACGGTGAGAGATGAATATAACGGTTTTGTTTTCTGCGGCTTCCATCATTGCCTTGTTAAGATTGTATTCGGCAACGGGGTCAAGATTAGCGGAGGGTTCATCCATAATAACATAGGGGCAGTTTTTATAAAAGGCACGTGAAACGGCAATTTTCTGAGCCTCACCGCCAGAAAGCATGATGCCCTCATCATCAAATTCACGCAAAAGCTCGGTAGCCGTGCCGTGCGGCATATCCTTGGTGAAACCGCCGTGACCAAGCGCAGTTTCAACCTCTTTATGATCAGGGTTGATATCCAGTGCTACATTTTCGCCGAGTGTTGCCGCAAAAATCTGAAAATCCTGAAAAACTGCTGCAAACCTGTTGCGGTGAGAAAAGAGCGTTTCCTCTTTTATATTTCTGCCGCCAATAAGAATTTCGCCCTCTGTTACATCATAAAGGCGCAGAAGAAGATTGGTGAGTGTTGTTTTGCCTGCTCCGTTGTAGCCTACCAGGGCAATTTTTTCCTTTGGTTTTAATGTAAGACTTATATTTTTTAGGGTAGGTTCGCTGTTTCCCGGATAGGTGAAGGAAACATTTTTCAGTTCAATTACTTCAACCTTTGAAGAATCGGCAGTATGCTTTCCGTCAAATATCTTATTCTTTTCTTTCAAAAATTCTCTGTATTTTTCAATCATTTTTGCCTGCTCTGAAAAATTTCTGGCAACAAAAATGGTTAAAAAAGAAAATGAGGAAGCAACGGAAAATGCACCGTTAAAGGTGGCAACGAAATCACCTGTTGAAAGGGTGTGTGTTTTAAGTACGCAATAGCCAAGGTAAAGCGGCAGGATAAACATAAAGCCCATTATCTGCAGTCCGCCCTCCTGAAAGAAATAAATGGTGTCTATCTTTTTTACGTATTTTCTTTGATTTTCAATAACATCGTCTGCCGCATCATTGTAGCGCTCAATAAGCAAAGGGCGAATATTGTTCATTCTGACCTCTTTGGCATAATCCTGCAGATAGAAAATTCTTGCAAAATAATCCGCTCTGCGGTGAAAACGGTTGTTGTCAATTCTTCTTTGTGACTGAAGAGTTCCTATTTTTTTGCCGAGAGGTGTGAAGATGATTATTGTTATAAGAATAATAACAAGGCATATCGGATCAATTGTCAGAATAACAGAGCAGATGGCAATAAGCGAAACAAGTTCACCGATATATCTGCTTACCATGCCTAAAATACCCTGAATGTGCCCTGATGATGATTCAATTGCAAGAACAAAGCTGTTGTAAAAATGCGGGTTATCATAAGCCTCAAGATCAAGTGATTTAGCCTTGTTGAAAAATTTTGTGTTAAGTCCCTTGGTCAGCTTTTCTTTTTCAAGATTCCAATAGAATTCGCGAAACAGCCAATTGAAAACCTCGCTGATAAGCAGCAGCACGGCAATTGCGGCTACTGCATAAATAATTCTGCTTTTATCATCACTTTGAGCAACATCTATTACATATTTAACACCGATAACCGCAATCAGTCTTGTAGGAAGTTTATCTATTATACCTGAAAGACATTCACCAATAACAAGAAAGGGTGAAATTTTGAACATTATTCCGATGAAGTAGAATATGTTTGAAAAAATGGAATGCTCTTTTTTATCCGATTTCTTCATTGCTTTCGCCCTCCTTTTCCTTATAGCTTGATGCCTGAAGTGTAAACATATTGGCATATTCTCCGCCGTTTGCCATAAGCTCGCTGTGGCTTCCGCTTTCAATTACCGTACCGTTTCCGAGAACGAAAATGTTATCTGAGAGCACGGCGCTTGAAAGCCTGTGTGAAATGTAAATAACCGTTTTTTCCTTTGTGGCAAGAATCAGGTTTTCATACATTTTATATTCCGCAATCGGGTCGAGTGCAGAGGAGGGCTCATCAAGAATTGCAATGTCAAAATCACTTGCAAACATTCTTGCAACAGCGGTTTTCTGTGCTTCGCCGCCTGAAAGACCTGCACCGTTTTCGTCAAATTCACGTGTTAAAACGGTATCCGTACCATTGGCAAGAGTTGCAATTTTATCGTAAACCCCGCTTTGTTTTAATGCTTTTTCGGCAGCCTTTTTATCTTCCTCGTTACAGTTCCTGCACATAACATTTTCGTTAACCGAAAGTGCAAAGGTTTTATAATCCTGAAAAACTGTTGCAAATTTCAGCCTTAAGCTGTCTATATTGTATTCCTTAATATTGATTCCGTTATATAAAATTTCACCATCGGTTACATCATAAAAGCGAAGCAGCAGCTTAACGAATGTGGTTTTTCCTGCACCGTTAACACCAACAACTGCAACGGTTTCACCTTTGTTTATTTTAATATTGACATTCTTAAGTGAATATTTATTAGCAGAGGGATATTTGAAATCAACATTTTTAAATTCAAGGCTTTCAAAATCTTCAGGCTCCTTATCACCTGAAACAACACTTGATTCATATTCAAAAAACTCGCGTAAATTCTGGAAGTATAGTGCAACAGATGAAAGTTCGGAAAATTCCTGTGCTATAAGCGAAGTTGCACTGCGGACTGCGTTAATTGATGAAAGTACAACAGAAAAGCCCGAAACCGAAAATGCATCCGTATAAATAAACTGCCAGCCTGCATAGGCATATGTTCCTGCAATAGGGATGAACTCGCCGAACAAGGAACTTGCCATGCTTATAAGAAAAAGCTTCGGTCCGTATTTTTTTATAATTTCAAGGTTCGATTTTATAGCATTATTGTATCTGCCGATTATAACGGAAAATATATTTGATGTGCGTATATCCTTTGAATAATCTCTTAAAAAAACCACACGCTGGGTGTATGCTTTGATTCTGTTATTGTGTGTCATCTCCAGATCTCTTTTAAAAAACACCTTGCTTTTGAATATTTCTGTTACGAAAACCAGTATAACAGGCAGCAGGAACATAAGATAAGCAGGGTTTATTGATGCAACCAAGCCTATAACTGAAAGGAAAGCAATAAGATTTCCGAGTATGAATGACAGTGCATAGGCAAATGCCGAGAAATATCCGCTTGTTAAAATTTCGGTTGCTCGCTGATATTTGTCATAAAACACAGGGTCCTCATAGCAGCTTATATCAACTTTTGATGCCTTTTCAAAAATTCTGTTATTCAGTGCCTTGAAGATTTTTTTATCACCGACAAGGCTTTTGTAGTCACTGAAAACGGAAAGAAACTGATATATGATGCCCACAGCAAAGAAAAGCAGCAGTGTTTTAACGTAATATGTAAAATCGGAATTTCCGTCAATTATATTAAGTAAAATCTTTAAAAATAAAACCGTCTGAAAAAAGTTTATAAAAAGGGAATAAACCAGCAGATTCATTATCTGCCAGAACATATAGGTTTTATTTGCCTTGTAAAGCGTTTTAAAAGCGTATATAATATTTTTAACAACGGGAACTTTAATGTTTTCTCGTTTAACCCAAGGCATATGCCGAATCTCCTTTTCTGCAAAAGATGTAATTAATATAAATTATAGCATGGTATAATCCGTTTTCAATAGTGAATATGTGCGATTTTACATAAATTTGACATAAACATAATATTGTTTTGAATGAATTTCAATAATCTAATAGACATAGTTTAATGAGAAAGAGGAATAAAGAGGTAAAAGGATGGATATATTTTCTATAATTTCAATGCTCGGCGGTATTGCGCTTTTCCTTTATGGTATGCGCTTTATGGGCGAACAACTCGAAAAGCTTTCGGGCGGAAAGCTTGAATACATACTTGAGAAGATGACGGATAAAACCTATAAGGGAATTCTTCTGGGTGCAGTTGTTACGGCTGTTGTTCAGTCCTCCTCGGCGGTAACTGTTATGGTTGTCGGTTTTGTAAATTCGGGTATTATGCAACTTTCCCGTGCAATCGGTGTTATTATGGGTGCCAATATAGGTACAACCGTTACAGCGTGGATTTTATCCTTAACACAGATAAGCGGTGACAGTATTTTTATTACACTGCTGAAACCGTCATCATTTTCACCTGTTATTGCAATAGTAAGTGTCTTTATGCTTCTGCTTTCCAAAAACGAAAAGAGAAAGAACATCGGTGGTATACTGATGGGTTTTTCTGTTCTTATGATGGGCATGACCATAATGAGCGATTCTATGTCAGGGCTGGCAGAAAATGAAAACTTCACATCACTTATGCTTACCTTCAGCAATCCTGTTATCGGTATCATTGCAGGCACACTGCTTGCGGCTGTTGTTCAGTCCTCAAGTGCGGCAGTAGGTATTGTACAGGCACTTGCCATATCGGGCAGCATAAGTTTTTCGGCAGCACTTCCGCTTATTCTCGGTCAGAATATAGGCTCATGTGTTCCGGTGCTTATTTCTTCCGTGGGAACAAGCAAAAATGCAAAAAGAACATCCTTGATTTATCTTTATTTCAATATTATCGGTGTTATTGTAACAGGTGTGCTGTTCTACGGAGCAGAATCCATATTCGGTTTTGATTTTATGGATAATACAATTTCTTCTATTCAGATTGCTGTTGTTAACACTGCTTTCAAGATATTTTCAACTATTGTTCTTCTGCCTTTTTCAAAGCAGCTTGAATTTCTTGCCGTTAAATCTATCAGAGATAAGGGTGACGAAAAAGAAAAGAAATCTCAGCCGCTTCTTATTGATGAAAGGTTTTTAAAAAGCCCTGCATATGCGGTTGAAAAGTGCCGCGAGGTAACCAAAAACATGGCAGACCTTGTTGAGGATACCGTGCTTTGTGCACTATCTATAATTAAGAACTATACGGATGAAAAAGCCGAGCTGATTATGAATAATGAAAAGAAAACGGATAAGTATGAGGAATTGCTTGAAACCTATCTTATAAAAATAAGCTCGCTGGATTTATCTGATGGTGACAGTAAGAATGTCTTTTTGCTTCATCATGCTATTGAAAATCTTGAAAAGATAGGTGACTACTGCGAAGATATATTAAAAGCAAGAAAGTCAATGAATAAAAATAAAGCAAACCTTTCGGACAGAGCCAAATATGAACTTTCCGTTATGATTGCTGCTGCAACAAAAATTATTTCCGTTACAAATGAAGCCTTTAAGCTTAATGACCTTGATAAGGCAAGAAAGGTTGAACCTCTTGAGGATGTTATAGATAAGCTTAAAAGAGAGCTTAAACTCAGGCATATGGAAAGAATTGATGAAGGCGAATGTACGGTTGAGCAGGGCTTGCCGTATCTTGATATTGTAAGTTCAATTGAGCATATAGCAGACCACTGTTCTGATATTGCACTTACAATGATAGAACTTAACAGCGGTGATTATAATATAAATATATCCGCAAAATAAAAAAATCTGATGAGGATTTCATAGGAAATCTTGATTCTTATCTTGAAAAATATTCGTTAAACTGAAATAATATAGGGGAAGAGTAAAGCGGAGGATAAGTATGGCACTGATATATGTTCTTGAAGATGATGAAAGTGTAAGAGAGCTTGAAATGTATGCACTTTTAGGAAACGGCTATGAGGTTTCGGGCTTTGCCGAACCAAAAAGCTTTTATTCGGCGCTTGAAAAAAGAAAGCCTGATTTATTGATTATTGATGTTATGCTGCCGGAAGAGGACGGCCTTTCAATAACAAAAAAACTCAGAAATAATCCGAAGTACAGGGATATGCCGATCGTTATGGTAACTGCCAAGGATTCCGAAATGGATTATGTTAAGGGTCTTGACTGCGGTGCAGACGATTATATAGCAAAGCCGTTTTCGGTTATGATTTTTCTTTCTCGCATTAAGGCGATTTTACGCAGAATAAAATCAAAAGATGAAAGGCAGTATTATAAATATGCCTCCATCTCCCTTGATGAAAAAAAACACAAGGTTTATTCCTTTGATAAAGAGGTTGATTTAACCTATAAGGAATTTGAAATTCTGAAATACCTTATGCTCAACAGAGGTATTGCCGTTACAAGAGAACAGCTTCTTAATACCGTTTGGGGATATGACAGTGAGAGTGAATCCCGAACGGTGGACAGCCATATTCTAACGCTTAGAAAAAAGCTCGGCAAAAGCGGTGCACTTATTGAAACAATACGAAATGTTGGATATAAATTAGGAGAGTAGTGTGATTTTTCACACTGCTCAGATTTTTTCTTGAAGGCTTGGTGATTATAATGACAAACAAAATTTTCTCGAAAATTCTTGTTGCTGCATTCAGCTCTGCACTGATAACTTTTTTGCTGGTTTCTGCAGTTTTTTTATGGGTTTATAAAACCGATTTTCAAAATGTTTTGAGCCTGGTGGCAAGATATAGTTATATTATAGCGATTATTATTATATCCATAACTGCTGTATCGCTTATAGCGGCACACGCAGTAACAAAAAGGATTGTTAAGCCTATTGAAAAAATGGGTACTGATTTAAAAAATATAAGTGAAAACTGCCCCTATGAGGAATTAAAGCCTTTTACTGAAAAAATAAAAACACAGATTGATGAAAAGGACAGGCTTGAGCACTTAACAAAGCAGTTCACTGCCAATCTTTCGCATGAACTGAAAACGCCCCTAACGGCAATCTCGGGCTATGGTGAACTTCTTGAAAATACCTCTGTAAGTACTGAGGATGCTGTAAGATTCGGAGGAATTATTTATAAGGAATCGCAGAGATTAATTAATCTTACACACGATATTATTCAGCTTTCGCAGCTTGAGGAATATGATTTTAAACCTATAATTGATTCTGTAGATTTAACGGCTGTTGCAAAGTCCTGTGCAGATGCACTTTCGGTTGAGGCGCAGAAAAGAAATATCACCTTAACCATTGACGGTGAATCAGCATATGTAAGGGGAACAAAATCACTCCTTGAGGATCTTATTTATAATCTTGTTGAAAATGCAATAAGATATAATGTTGAAAACGGAAGTGTCTGTATTTGTATAAAAAAGGAAAACAACAGCACAGTCCTTGTTGTTAAGGATACGGGAATAGGAATTCCGGAAAAATATTTAGACCGTATCTTTGAACGGTTTTTCAGAGTGGATAAATCCCGCTCAAAAGAAACAGGCGGCACAGGTCTTGGACTTGCAATTGTTAAGCACACTGCCGAATATCTCGGCGGAACGGTTAAGATGGAAAGCAAGGAAAATGAGGGCACAACCGTTACGGTAAAGCTGCCTAAAAAATAGTGAAATAAATGCCGTTCGGATATTTTGAACAGTGTCTTGTATATCATATTTTTTTGTGATAGAATATAAAAAATTTTCCGAGGAGGGAAAATATGTCTATAAAGCAAGGCGATTATTTAAAGGAACTCAGAGTAAAAAATAAATTGAGTCAGGAAAAGCTGGCAGAGAAGCTCGGTTTGTCAAGACAGTCAATTTCAAAATGGGAGCAGGGCTATGCACTGCCTGATACGGATAATCTTTTAAAGCTTTCGGAACTCTACGGTATATCGGTTGATACTCTTCTTAAATGCGGTGAAGCTGAGCAAAAGGAAGCACCTGAAGAGGAAAATAAAACAGAAACTGATACAGATAGGACTGAAAAGAGAACAGAAACAAAAACGGAGATAATTGTGATTGAAAGACCTGAGTTCAAAGAAAAAAAGCCTCATAAAAACAGAGGCTGGTTTTTTGTATCATATCCCGTATTTGCAGCGATTGCCTATGTTCTTATAGGCTGTATATTCGGTGCACGCGGCTGGATAACCGGCTGGCTTGTGTTTCTTACTATTCCGCTTTTTTATACGGGAATTATTGCTGCCGAAAGAAGAAAACCTATTATTTTCTGTTATCCTGTTTTGGTTACTTTGATATATCTTGCGTGTGGCTTTTTTGCTTCGCTATGGCATCCGATGTGGATCATGTTCCTTACAATTCCTATATTTTATATAGTGTGTGCAATGAAAAAAATAAAATAATTCAGTGTAAAAAATGCTCGTTTTTGGCTTAAAACGGGCGTTTTTTCATGTCAACCTCAGGTTGACAGCTATGTAAACCGAAGTTGATTGAGAAAATCAGAAAAAAAACCTATCATTGAGCCACAACAAAAAATGATTACTGAAGGAGAAATAAATCATGTCAGTTTACAAAAAAGAATATTTCGGAATAGCAAGAAAAATAGTATCAAATATGACGGCTGAGAGCTGGGAGCAGATTCCTCATGTAACAATGAGCTATGATGCAGACGTTACAGATTTTCTTAATGAATATAAAAAGCTTAATGAAGGTGTTACAGACCGTTCACAGAAAATCACAATTAATACTGTTATGATGAAGGTTATCTGCGAAGGCTTAAAGGCAGCACCGAAAATGAACAGCACACTCAGCTTCAGAAGAAAGCTGGTACGTGGTTCACTTAAGTATCATGATAATATAGATATTTCCATGCCTATGATTTTAAAAACAGGTGAAATGATGACCGTTAATATGCACGATATGGGAAACAAAACCTTAATCCAGATGACCGATGCAATTAACGATACAATCCGCCGTGCCAATAATTCCGATATGAATGAGGTTATGTATGAGGTATCTTTGGATAATACCTTAACAGGATTAAAGAACGGAAAAATCGCTCAGACATTGAGAAGATTGTATGGCTCCAAGATGCCGGGCAGGCATAAGGTGCATTCGCTTTCAGGAGAGGAGAAAAAGAAATATTATTCAATTCCGGAAACCGAACGCTTAACAAAGCACGATATAGAACAGGGTACAACAACAATATCAAATATCGGTTCGGTTTACAAAGAGCAGAAGGGATGCTGCTTCCTTCTTGAAATCATACCGCCGCAGACAACTGCATTTGCAGTGAATTCGGTGCAGAAGCGCCCTGTGGTTGCGGTTGATGAAAACGGCAATGAAATCATTGAAATCAGAGCTATTCTTCCGATTACGGTTGCCATTGACCACCGTGCTCTCGATTACGGTGATTGTGTTCCGTTTTTTGAAAAGCTTGATGAAATTTTCCAAAATCCTGCTGTTATTCAAAGCTGGAAATAATGAATTCATAATTTGGTCCCTTCGGCTTTGCCGAAAGGACCTTTTTATATCATTTACAAAAAATCTCTGCTGTGATAAAATAAAAGCATGAATGGTATGTATGGGAAGTGTGATTATGTATCGGATTTTAATTGTTGAAGATGACAGGGGAATAGCACAGGCTATTCAGCAGCAGGCACAGATGTGGGAACTGGATGCAAGATGTGTTCAGAATTTCAGAAATGTATTGGCTGAATTTTCCGAGTATGATCCGCACCTTGTGCTGCTTGATATTTCACTGCCGTTTTTCAACGGCTACCATTGGTGCGGTGAAATCAGAAAGGGATCAAAGGTGCCTATTATTTTTATTTCGTCTGCTGCTGATAATATGAATATAGTCATGGCAATGAATATGGGCGCGGATGATTTTATTTCAAAGCCGTTTAACCAGAGTGTTTTAATAGCAAAAATTCAGGCAATGCTTCGCCGCACTTATGATTTTGCACCGTCCGTTCCTGTTTTAGAGCACCGCGGTGCAATGCTTAATACAGGAGATAATACGCTTACCATAGGTGATGAAAAAATTCCGCTTACAAAAAATGAATATATAATTCTGCTTACACTTATGGAAAACAAGGGCAGAGTTATAAGCCGTGAAAAGCTGATGGAGCAGCTTTGGCAAACGGACAGCTTTGTGGATGAAAATACTTTAACGGTTAATGTAAGCCGTTTGAGAAAAAAGCTTGACGGAGCCGGTCTTGACGAATTTATAACCACAAAGTTCGGTGTTGGATATATCATTTTATAGGAGTTGGCTATGCAGTTGTTTTTGGAATATGTTAAGCAAAGAAGAACAGAAATTATATTGTTTTTTCTGTTTTTTATAATATTCTTCATTTCATTTTTGCTTTATAAGCTGCCGATAAGTGCTGTTATTTATCCTTTATGTCTTTGTGTTTTTTTCGGTGTTGTAATTCTGTTTTTTGATATACGAAGAGCATACAAAAAGCATGCTCGGCTAAAAGTGCTTCAAAGGCTGTCTGCAGATTTAATGGATGATTTTCCCGAAGCCGAAACAATTGATGATAAGGATTATCAGAAAATCATCAGCCTGCTGAGAGAAGAGCAGAAGCAGCAAAGCACAAAAATGAATATGAAATATTCGGATATGGTTGATTATTACACAATATGGGCACACCAGATTAAAACGCCCATTGCCTCAATGAGCTTAACACTGCAGAATGAAGATTCGGATTTATCACGCAGTGTAGCCGATGATTTGCTGAAAATAGAGCAGTATGTTGAAATGGTACTTATGTTTCTTCGTCTTGATTCGGAGTACACTGATTATGTTATTCAGGAATATAGTATAGACGATATTATTAAAGGTTCGGTCAAAAAAGTTGCAGGGCAGTTTATCCGCAGGAAAATAAACCTTGAGTATCGGCCGCTCAATACAGATGTGTTAACAGATGAGAAGTGGCTGTCCTTTGTGATAGAGCAGGTGCTTTCAAATGCACTTAAATATACACCGAGCGGCTCTATATCCATTTATATGGAAAAACGCAAAACACTGTGCATTAAGGACACAGGTATAGGCATTGCCTCTGAGGATCTTCCCAGGATTTTTGACAAGGGTTATACAGGTTATAACGGACGCAGTGATAAAAAGGCAAGCGGTATCGGACTTTATCTTTGCAAACGTATATGCAAAAATTTAGGGCATAATATAAGTGCCCAATCGTCACCCGACAGGGGCACAGTGATTCGTATTGATCTTGATAATCAAAAGCTTGAAATAGAGTAACTTCTTACAAAAGTGTAAGAATTAAGAGGGGAAATGTAAGCCGATTCTATGGAGGCGCATTCCCCGCTTTTGTTATAATGTGTGTAGCAATTCAAAGGAGGATTTTTCAATGAGTATATTAGAAGTTAATGCTCTCAGAAAGGTTTACACATCACGCTTCGGAGGCAGTAATGTTGAAGCACTCAAAAATGTTTCTTTCAGTGTTGATAAGGGTGAATATGTTGCCATTATGGGTGAATCAGGCAGCGGTAAAACAACTCTGCTCAATATTCTTGCAGCACTTGATAAGCCGACAGGCGGCAGTATATGGCTGGACGGCAATGAGGTTTCATCAATTAAGGAGCACAATATTGCCGCCTTTCGCCGCGACAATTTAGGGTTTGTTTTTCAGGATTTCAACTTGCTTGATACATTTACGATTGAGGATAATATTTATCTTCCGCTTGTGCTTGCAGGTAAGCACCATTCGGATATGAAGAGCAGGCTCACACCTATTGCACAACAGCTTGGAATAACGGATTTGCTGAAAAAATATCCTTATGAGGTTTCGGGCGGTCAGAAGCAGCGTGCGGCAGTTGCACGAGCACTGATAACAAATCCAAGGCTTATTCTTGCCGATGAGCCTACAGGTGCACTTGACTCAAAATCAACGGATGAACTGCTCAGTCTTTTCAACAATATCAATCGGGGCGGGCAGACAATACTTATGGTTACCCATTCCGTTAAAGCGGCAAGCCATGCAAACCGTGTGCTGTTTATTAAAGATGGTGAGGTGTTCCATCAGATTTACAGAGGTGACAGCACAAACGAACAGCTTTATCAGAAAATTTCAGATACATTAACATTACTTGCAACAGGCGGTGACAGAAGATGAAGCATTATATCTATCCCCGGCTTGCAGTAAACGGTATACGTAAAAATAAACGCCTTTATATACCATATATATTAACCTGTATAGGAATGGTTATGATGTTTTATATCATTTCCTTTCTTTCCAGCAGCTCAACAATCGAAAAGCTCAACGGCGGTAGCGTTTTGCAGTCCTGCTTAGTGTTGGGCTGTGGTGTTATAGGTCTGTTTTCACTTGTGTTTTTGTTTTACACAAACTCCTTTTTAATCAGAAGAAGAAAAAAGGAATTCGGTTTATATAATATTCTTGGTATGGGCAAGTGGAATCTTGCGGGTGTGCTGCTGTGGGAAAGCCTTATCATTATGGCAATTTCCATTTTAGGCGGGCTTTTCTGCGGAATACTTTTTTCCAAGTTCTCTGAGCTGCTGATGGTAAATATTTTGCACGCAGAAATAGATTTCTCATTAACGGTTGAGCCGAAAGCAGTTGAGTTAACCGTTATTTTGTTTGTATCTGTATTCATTCTGCTTCTTTTCAATACACTTCGTCAGATTCAGATGTCTGAGCCTATTGAGCTTCTCAGAAGCGAAAATACAGGGGAAAAGCCGCCAAAGGTAAACTGGATGCCTGCGTTAATCGGTGCTGCCCTGCTCATCGGTGCATATGCTCTTGCAGTTTCCATTAAAGGTTCTGTTGAAGCAATGTTTTTGTTCTTTGTTGCCGTTATAATGGTAATCATTGCAACATATCTTTTGTTTATTTCAGGCTCGGTAGCACTTTGCCGTATGCTGCAGAAAAATAAAAATTACTATTATAAAACAAATCATTTTGTATCCGTTTCTTCTATGGTTTTTCGTATGAAGAGAAACGGTGCGGGTCTTGCATCTATCTGCATTCTCTGTACAATGGTGCTTGTTATGCTTTCCTCAACCTTGTGTCTGTATATTGGTGCGGAGGACAACTTTCAGAAGCGCTATCCGCGAACAATTTTTATGAATTTTACAGTCAGTGAAATGGCTGATATGAATTCAGACAGTATAAATAGCATTATAAATTCAGCCGAAAGTACGGCAGAGGAACATGGCCAGACCCCGGAAAACATTATGAATTACAGTATGACAACCTTTTTCGGGAATCTTAACGGCAATAAAATAGAAACATCAAACGTAAATGATTTTACAAAAGCAACAACAATATGTATCGTTTCGCTTGAGGATTACAATGTTCTGATGAATGAGAATGAAGCACTTTCGGAAAATGAGGTGCTTATTTACACTAGCAAGGGCCTAAAATATAAAGCAGATGATATAAACCTTGAAGGCGGATTAAACTTTAAGATAAAGAAAACAGTTGATACATTTGTTGATAATCCTGTGGATATTATGAATATAATGCCGTCCATGTTTATTTTTGTTCCTGATTTGGAAAGTGCAGTTCAGCCCTTAAGCAATCTTGCCGATTTCAGCGGTAACAGGCTACCTCGCTTTTATCATTACTACGGTTATGACCTGAATTGTAATGATGAGCAGCAGCTGGAAATTTACAATGCCTTTTCAGATAAATTGCATCAGCAGATTGACAATGGAGAAACCGCCGGAATGTCAATTTCATTGGACTGTGCGGCAATGGATCGTGTAGGGTTTTATGAATTATATGGAAGCTTGTTTTTCCTTGGAATACTGCTTGGAATCGTGTTTATTTTTGCCGCAGTGCTGATTATATACTATAAGCAGATTTCGGAGGGGTATGAGGATCAGTCACGCTTTGAAATTATGCAGAAGGTTGGTATGAACAAAAAGGAAATCAGGAAAAGCATTAATTCTCAGGTTTTAACCGTATTTTTCCTGCCTCTGCTTATGTCGGCAATGCATCTTGGCTTTGCATTTCCGCTTATGTATAAAATTCTTATGCTTTTTGCCATAACGGATTTAATGCTTATTATACTCATAACATTAGGCTGTTTTGCAGTGTTCGCATTTTTCTATATTGTTGTTTATAAAATTACATCAAAGGCCTACTATACAATAGTAAGCGGAGCAAAAAATTAAATAGTGCAAAAAAAGCAGCAAAGGATTTATTCCTTTGCTGCTTTTTTCAGTATTTATACTTTTTCTTTTTTGCAATTAAGAATGCTGCGGAAACAATTACAGCTAATGCTTCGGCTGCTACGATTGCAAGCCATATTCCGTTTATGCCTAATATAAGCGGCAGAATCATCACGGCAGCAATCTGGAACAGCAGTGTTCTTGAAAATGAAATTGCTGCCGAAACAAAGCCGTTGCTGAGTGCCGTGAAAAAGGATGATGCAAAAATATTAAAGCCTGAAATCAAAAAGGATATAGAAAACAGTCTGAAGCCGCTGCAGGTTAAATCAAAAAGTTCTTTATCATATCCAACAAATATTTTTGAAAGAGGAGATGCCAGCATTAAAGCCGCTGCAGTTAAAAACACGCCGGAAACGGCAACGATAATAAGGCTCTTTTTCAGCAAGCCCTTTAATTCTCTGTGATTTTCCGCACCGTAATTATAGCCTATAATCGGTGCACTGCCTATCGAATAGCCAAGGAAAATGGCAATAAATGCAAAGTTTACATACATTATAACACCGTATGCGGCAATGCCGTTTTCCCCTGCAATTTTCATGAGCTGATAATTGTAAAGCATATTAACAAGTGAGGAGGACAGTGTTGTCATAAGCTCAGATGAGCCGTTTGTGCAGGTTTTAAGGAGTACCTTTGCGTAGAATCTGCATTTGGTAAGTCTTAAAAGGCTGCTGTTTTTTTGTGTGAAGTAAATGATAGGAACAATTCCGCCGATAATCTGGCTAGCTGCCGTTGCGGCAGCCGCACCTACCAGACCGTATTTCAGAACACCTACAAGAAGGTAATCAAGAAATATGTTTGTAAGTCCGGCGCCTACTGTAACCCAAAGACCAAGTGTTGGTTTTTCGGCAGTTACAAAAAAGCTTTGAAAAACATTCTGAAGAATAAAAAAAGGAAGTGAGCAAAGGAGGATTCTGCCGTAAAGCACACAGTATGCAAGCATCTCATCATCTGCACCAAGGGCAACGGCAATTTGCTTTAAAAAGATTAAACCGAATATGCTAATCATAATTCCTCCGATGACGGCTGAATAAACAAGCATTGAAAAGTATTCGTTTGCTTTATCCTTTTTGCCTTCTCCAAGCACTTTTGAAACAACAGCGCTGCCTCCTGTTCCTATCATAAAACCCAATGCGGCAAGCATCATAAGAAGCGGGTAAATCAGATTTAAGGCGGCAAACGGTGTTTTTCCGGCATAGTTTGAAACAAAAAAGCCGTCAACAACACTGTAAATTGATGTGAATATCATCATCACAATTGATGGAAGAACAAAACGAATAAGCTTTTTATAATTAAAATGATCGGATAATTGAATTCTCATTTTTTCCTCCTGATATAACTTTATTGTTTCCCAAAAATAAAAAAGAACCCGATTATATAAAATAACCGAGCGCACTCGACATCTTATCAACAACACAGCTGCGGCTG
>CAJTMQ010000026.1:0-8472 GCA_910577215.1 uncultured Eubacterium sp.
TTTTTATACATATTTTAAAACATCATAAATATTGCAAATGGTTGGAACATCCTCACGCAAATCCTGATTTTCAAACCAGCCCCAATTCATTCTGATCGCCTTCATTCCCGCAGAAAGTGCACCCTTTATATCGTTAATCGGGTGATCCCCTACATAAACACAATCCTGAGCATCAATGCCTAATTTTTCGGCTGTATAAATAAAAATTTCAGGCTGCGGCTTTGCAAACGGCAAATCTCCTGAAACAATCACTATATCGCAATAAGGAACAAGTCCGCTTTCCTGCATTTTCATATTCTGCAATACAGACGGTCCGTTTGTAATAACGCCTGTTTTAATCCCCCTGCTGCGAAGTGCTTTTAAAAGCGGCACAGATCCCTCAAAAATAACATTATGATGACCGAACTGATTATCATAATGCTGAGCAAGAACGGTTTTGGACGGTGCATTTTCCCATTTCCACAAATCAATAAGACCCTGATACCATTCTTCCCTGTTTACATACCCGCCGTTGCCGGTATCAACCATATCTTTTTTTCTTTTATTCTTTTCTTCTTCTGATAAATCGGGCAGAAATTCAGCCATAAAAGTATCCATATACTTTTCAAATGCCGCCGTTCTGTCCTGCAAAGTTTCATCAAAATCAAACAATACTGCTTTTGTCATAGTTAAGCTGTTCCTTCAGTTCATTCACATCTTTAAAGGTTTTTTCGGGGCGAAGATAATCAATCAGCTCAACGGCAACCGTTTTGCCGTACAAATCCCCGCTGAAATCAAAAATATGCGTTTCGCAAAGCGTATCTTCAACCTGCCAAGTCGGCCGTATACCGATGTTCGTAAATGATTTATATGTAGCACCGTTTACGGTTGTTAGGCTTTCATACACACCGAATTTAGGCACAACAAGCCCATCAGGAAAATGCTGATTTATTGTTGGGAATCCGATTGTTCTTCCGCGCTGATCGCCCTTTATGACTTCACCTTCAAAGGTATAATTATAGCCGAGCATTTCATTGGCAGACCTTATTCTGCCATCACTTACGGCATTTCTTATACGCGTGGAGCTGATAGGCAGGTTTTCAAATTCCTGTGCTTCAAGAATACGCACCCATATATTCTTATTCTCAAGATAACAGCGCATATCCATTGCAGACCACGAAGCATTTCTGCCAAATTTGAAATTGAAACCGCAAAGCACCATCTGTGCACCAAATTTATTAATCAAAATTTCCTCTATAAATTCCTCACCCGAAAGGTTTCTGATTTCTTCAAAATCAGCAAAAACAGCATTCGGATATCGCTTTTCAAAAATGCTTTTCTGAAGAAGAGAAAATCTGTTGTGAACGCAGTAAATAATAACATTTTCAGCACCTGTAACAACCGTTTTATGTGCAAGGTGCATACCGTCAAAATCACCTATCGCAACTGCTATTCTGTTTTTATCCTTATTATCTGTCATAATTATTTATTAATATAAATACGTTCAACTTTCAGTTCGTTTTCCGTTGCTCTGCCTAAACCGAGAAAATTCCCGTTTGGGTCATAAACACGGTAAATATCATTTTCCATAAGCCTTTTTTTTATTCTTACCAAATCAAGTGCACCGCCGTTTCTGAAGCGGACACTCTGTGCTGCAGACACTGCAACCGTATCATAGGAATACAATGCCTGATCAACAGGCAGCAAAATATCATCAAAGCCGATATTATTATCTTTTCTGTGCTGAAGCTCATCTATTGCAACACAGCTTTCAAGGCAAAAGCCCATAGCACTCGTTCGCACAAGTGCTGTCATCACTGCTCCGCAGCCAAGCATTCTGCCCAGATCGTCAATAAGTGTTCGGATATATGTACCCTTGGAGCAGAAAACATCTATAACATATTCTCCGTTTTCCTCATTAACGAGTTCCAGCTTTTTAATTTCAACCTCTCTTGCCTTGCGCTCAATCTCTATGCCCTTTCTTGCAAGGTCATAAAGCCTTGTGCCGTTAACAGATACGGCTGAGTACATTGGCGGAACCTGCATTACTCTTCCGCGAAAGCTGCTTAATGCCTGCAAAATATCTGCTTTATCGGCACTTACATTATATTCTGCAGTAACATTTCCTGTTATATCAAGAGTATCGGTTGTTTTTCCGAGAACAAATGAAGCTCTATAGCTCTTATCACTGTCAGGCAGATAGTCAAGAAATCTTGTAGCTCCGCCGAGCATAACAGGAAGAACTCCCTGTGCCATTGGATCAAGCGTGCCAGTGTGACCGCACTTTTTTTCACCCGTAATTCCACGGACCTTTGCACATACACCGAAGGAGGTTATATCCTTTTCTTTATTTATGCAGATGATTCCTGTCATTTCAAAAATTCTCCGCATTTTTCCACAAGCATTTTTTTAGCCTCTTCAACAGAGCAGCTCATTCTGCAGGCTGCCGCCTGAGGATGACCGCCGCCACCAAAGGCTTTTGCAAGCTCTGCCGCATTAACCTTTTCAAAGGTGCGGAAAGAGGCTTTACAGGTGCCGTCCGGCTTTTCACGGATTGTAATTCCGATTTCAACACCCTCTATCTGGCGGGTAATAGGTGCAAGTGCTTCTGTTTCCTGCTCATTAGAGCCTGTTTTGGCATACATTTCCTGTGTAACTGCCATTATGGCAACCTGATCCTCACAGTAAAGCTCCATATCCTCAATTGCAAGCTTTTCAAGACGGGCATATGTTTTTGTTTTCGTTTCGAACATAACACGGTTAATGTAACCGTTATCTGCACCTTTGTCTATCAAATCTGCCGCTATACGGTAAGTTGAAGATGTTGATGAAGCATAACGAAAACAGCCTGTATCCGTTGAAATACCTGTATAAAGGCAATCTGCTGTTTTTTTATCAATGTCTGCTCCAAGCTCAAGTATAACCTTGTAAATAATTTCACAGGCAGCCGCTGTTTCTTCAAGCAGCAGATATTCTGCATACTCTGTGTTAGTGCCGTGGTGATCAATACAAAGATTAATCTTTGAAGCATAAGTATCTGCAAGAGCACCCAAAAGATTTTCCGTTGCAATATCAACCGCTACAATATAATTTTCTTTAAAATCATATTGCGGCATATCCTCAAAAAGATAATTATACTTTTTCGGAATATCATCTGCATTGATTACTCTTGCCTTTTTGCCTGTTTTAATCAGTGCACGGCAAAGCCCGAAGCCGCACCCTAATGTATCTCCATCAGGGTGAGCGTGGGTCAGAATAAGAATATTATCCTGCTCTTTTAAAATAGCTGCACATTTTTTAACATCAATTCTCATTTGACGCATCCTTTAATTTTTCAAAAATCTCCATGCCCTTTTCGATAGAATCATCGGCAACAAAGGTTAATTCAGGAGCCTTTCTTAAATGAAGATTATTTCCCAAAGCACGGCGGATATATCCCTGCGCGGAAGCAAGACCCTTGCAGGCTGTTTTTGCAGTTTCAATTCCGTCCATTGCACTGATATATACTTTGGCATAGCTTAAATCGTTGGATACCGTTACATTTACAACCGTAAGCATTTTTCCTGCAACGCGGGGATCTTTAAGCTCACGCATAAGAGAAATAATTTCCCTCTTAATATCCTCTGAAATTCTGTCTATATGAAATCCTGCCATAATTAATCCCTGTATTCCTCAACAATATAACATTCAAGAATATCTCCTGCCTTAATGTCATCCCAATTTTCAAGTGAGATACCGCATTCGTAGCCGGAGGATACTTCTTTAACTTCGTCCTTGAATCTCTTCAGATTCTTAATATCTGTATCTGCAATTTCCCTGCCGTCTCTTACAACGCGAACCTTACCGTTTCTGCGAACGGTTCCGCTTGTAACAAGTGAGCCTGCAATTGAGCCGACGCTTGAAAGCGTATAAACCTCTCGAACCTCAACTGTACCTGTATCAACATTTCTGTATTTAACTGAACGCATTCCGCGCATTGCAGCTTCAATATCCTCAATTGCATCGTAAATGATGCTGTACTGCTTGATTTCAATACCATCTCTTGCAGCATTATCAGCCGCAACCTGCTCCACACCTGTTGCAAAAGCAATAATAATTGCATTGGAAGCATTTGCAAGCATAACATCGGAATCATTAACGGCACCGACTGCACCGTGAATAATTTTAACTCTTACTTCATCATTTTCAATCTTGAGAAGTGACTGCTTAACAGCCTCAACAGAGCCCTGAACATCAGCCTTAACCACAATATTGAGCTCCTTGAGCTCACCCTCTTCAAGGGTTGAGAAAAGTGTATCAAGTGTAACCTTCTGATAAAGCTTAAATTCCTCTTCCTTTGCGGCTGCCTTACGCTGCTCAACAAGCTCTTTTGCAAGACGCTCGTCTGATACTGCGTTGAACTCATCACCACTCATAGGTGCAGTGTCAAGACCCATAATTTCAACCGGAACAGACGGACCTGCCGCATCTATCCTGTTGCCCTTATAATCTGTCATTGCACGAACACGGCCGACTGCTGTGCCAGCAACAACGTAATCACCTGAATGAAGCGTACCGTTCTGAACAAGGAAGGTTGCTATAGGACCTCTGCCCTTATCAATTTTAGCTTCAATAACAACACCCTTGGCAGATCTTTCGGGATTTGCCTTGAGTTCGGACATTTCAGAAACAAGAAGTATGGTTTCAAGCAGCTTATCAATACCCATTTTGGTTTTTGCAGAAACAGGCACACATATTACATCTCCACCCCATTCTTCAGGCACAAGATTATGCTCTGTAAGCTGTTCCATAATTCTTGTTGGGTTTGCACCCTCCTTATCCATTTTGTTGATTGCAACTATAATTTCTATTTCCGCTGCCTTTGCGTGGTTGATAGCCTCTATTGTTTGCGGCATAATTCCGTCATCTGCAGCAACAACAAGCACTGCAACATCTGTTGCCATAGCACCGCGTGCACGCATTGCCGTGAATGCAGCATGACCCGGCGTATCAAGAAATGTAATTTTCTGCTCATTAACCTCAACCTGATACGCACCGATTGCCTGTGTAATACCGCCTGCTTCGGTTGATGTTACATCGGTATCACGGATTGCATCAAGAATAGAGGTTTTACCATGGTCAACGTGACCCATAACGCATACTACAGGAGGACGGGAAATTGCATTTTCATCATCCTCAATCTCTTCCTCAATAATACGTTCCTCAATAGTTACTTCTATCTTCTTTTCAACCTTAGCACCAAGTTCAGTTGCAACAATCTCCGCAGTATCAAAATCTATAACCTCATTAACAGTTGCCATTACACCAAGTGCCATAAGCTTTTTGATAACCTCGGTAGCTGTCATACGAAGAAGTGTTGCAAGCTCGCCTACAGTGATTTCATCAGGAACCTGAATTTTAATCTGCTGTTTCTTTCTCTGCTCTGCAATACGTGCAAGGCGCTGCTGCTCTGTTTCCTTTTTAGAACGTGCATGCATTCCCTGCGGCTTCTTCTTTCTGTACTGCTTTGATTTCTGATTAAGCTTCTGCTTTTTCTGGTAATCACCCATTGAAGATGCAGGAGCAATATCCTCATACTTCTGATTGTATTTTTCAAGATCAACAGTGTTTACACGTGTATCAATACGGCGTGTTTCACCTTTGGTTCGTGCCTGAGGAGTCTGATTTGCCTTTTTCTTAGCCTTTTCCTCTGCACGCTTTGCAGCCTGCTCCGCCATCTGAAGAATAGCCGCCTGACTTTCACGCTTTTTATCCTTTTCCGTTGGCTCTTTTTTCTGCTTTTTATCCTGACTTTTTTCTTTCTCTTTTTTAAGTTTTGGCTTTGCAGAGTTAAAATAATCATCTAATTTTTTAACACTGTTATCAAGCGTGATTTTATCAAAGAGAATGTTGAGTTCATTTTCTTCAAGCACTGTGCCTGCTTTTTTTGCAGCACCATCACAGTATTTGCCAAGTATTTCGATAATTTCTTTATTGGTTTTTCCGAAATCCTTTGCAACATCGGAAACTTTAACCTTTATTACCATATATCGAATTCCTCCTAATCTGAATTATGTTTCGTCTTGTATAAGTGAGATTATTTTCTTACTGAAATTTTCGTCATTAACAGTAATGACTCCTGCCTTGTAGCCGCAGGAATAATGGATTTCCGAAATTGTTATATCGGGCACAAAAACAGGAATTGAAATTTTTTTCTTTTGCATCAGAACTTCAAATTCCTTTCTTAATCTTTCAGAGGTATCACCGGCAAAAATTATCATCTGCGCCTTATAATCAAGCACTGCCGAGAGTGCGGTATCGTGACCCATTGAAAGTTTGCCTGCCCTTCGTGCAAGGCCAAGCATTGAAAGTACCTTATTCTTTTCCATTTATAATTTCTTCTTCCATTTTATCGTATATTTCATCTTCAATTTTCATTGAAAATGCACGCTCAAAGGACCTTTTCTTTCTTGCCTTTTTAAGACATTCGGGATTATTGCAAACGTAAGCTCCGCGTCCGTTTTTCTTGCCCGTAAGATCAAGACTGACCTCTCCATCAGGGCTTTTAACAACCCTTACAAGCGTGCGTTTATCAAACATTTCTCCGCAGCCTGTACACATTCTTTTAACTTCACGTTTTGCTTTCATTTTTTCATCCCCAAATAAGTTTATTCCTGTGAGCCCTCATAAAAACCCGATTCAGGCTTAATATCAATTTTCCAGCCTGTAAGTCTTGCAGCAAGACGAACATTCTGACCTTTATTTCCGATTGCGAGGCTGAGCTGATCATCCGGAACTGTTGCACGGCATGATTTTCCTGCCTCATCAAGAATTTCAACACTGCATACATCTGACGGAGCAAGTGCTGCGGAAATAAATTCAGCACTGTTTTCACTGTAGTCAACAATATCGATTTTCTCACCGCCAAGCGCATCTACAATGTTTGATACCCTCTGACCTCTCGGACCTATGCAGGCACCGACTGCATCAACATCCTCATCCTTGCTGAAAACAGCAATCTTTGTTCTTGAGCCCGCTTCACGTGATACGGATTTGATTTCAATTGTGCCGTCAAAAATTTCAGGCACCTCTGTTTCAAACAAACGTCTTACCAAGCCCGGATGTGTACGTGAAATCATAATCTTAGGACCTTTGCCTCCGTCTTTAACATCAACAACAAAAATCTTTACCGATTCACCCTCTGTAAGAACCTCTCCCGGAACCTGCTCTGCCTTCGGAAGCATTGCAAGTGTTTTTCCGATTTCAACAGTTGCATTTCCCGTTACAGGATCAACCCTATGAATTTTTGCTGTAACAAGCTCCTGATTCTTGCTTTGGAATTCCTCAAACTGTTTTCCTCTTTCTGCCTCACGTATACCCTGACGGATAACGTGCTTAGCTGTCTGTGCAACAATTCTTCCGAAATCCTTTGTTTTAAGAGGAATATCAATTGTCTTTCCAACCTTGGCAGACTTGCGGATTTCCTGTGCCTGCTCAAGTGTTAAATCCGTATCCTCATCCTCAATTTCTTCAACAACATTTTTGCGTACATAAACCTTGATTTTTTCCTTTTCGGGATCTATGTCACAGTGAACAATATCCTTTCCGTTATAATCGTGCTTTGCTGCTACAATTATTGCTCCTGCAATTTTTTCATAAAGATACTCCGCAGAAAGCCCCTTCTCCTCCTCAAGCATTTTAACTGCTTCAAAAAATTCCTTGCTCATTTTTCCTATCAACCTTTCTTCACTTAAATTCTTTTAAAAATCTGCTATATCAAAATCGTCAAGCTTAACATATGAGGTATCCTTTTTATTAATGGTTATCTCTTTTCCGTCTTTAAGCCTAACGGTTATATTGCCGTTATCATAATTCGTCATAACACCGTTGAAATCTCTTACATTTTCAATTGGTCTTATTGTTCTTAACATAACATCAGAATTGATGTATCTTTCAAAATGCGCATCCTTTTTCAGTTCTCTCTCTACACCGGGAGAGGAAACCTCAAGCATATAGCTTTGTGAAATAGGATCAGCCTCATCAAGAGGCTTTGTAACTGCATGTGTTAATTCAACACAGTCATCTATTGAAACGCCGCCCTCTTTATCAATATAAATTCTCAAATACCAGTCTGTTCCCTCTTTGGTGAAAGTAATATCCCATAATTCAAGAGATAAAGCATCGGCAAAAGGCTTAACGATTTCTTCAACTCTGCCTACAGTATTTTTCCCTGCCATAAACGATAAAAAACCTCCCAACAATAGTATGAGAGCGGCTTGTAAAGCCACTCTCACTTTCTTTGTATATCTTCATCTACTATAATATATAAATTATATATTGTCAAGTATTTTTTTGGAAAGATACTGTCTTCCCCTGAGAATACTGCAAATATATTTGTATGATTTAACAGATTGACGGAGATACTGAGCCCTGCAAAATGATAATATCACACCTCAACTGATTTTGTTTTCTTCTTTTTTACTGCAAGAATTATGCCTGCTGCAGCTGATACTG
>CAJTMQ010000026.1:8495-10731 GCA_910577215.1 uncultured Eubacterium sp.
GCCTGCAATCAAGGCATACTGCAGTGTATTATTAACAGCCGGATTCTGTGATGCACCGGTATATAAAGCCCCTTCTTTATTTCCTTTTTCAACTGCATATACTGCTGCAAGCTGTTTGAATTCGCTGTAAGTATATGTTCTTTTTCCTAATTCAGTATTTGGTAGAAATTCCACTTCATTTTCTGAATTGACTTTAAAATCGTCAATAACTATAAACTCTGCATTGTTACTGTTTTCTCTGAAAATAACAAGCGCTCTTTTTGGATAATCACCAAATCCTACAATAAAATAAACATAAGAATTTTTTACATTATATTCATTAAGCAGATTGTATGATGCATTAATATAATCAGCCTTATAATTATCAAAATTAACTGAACTTACAGTCCAATGCATTTCCCCGTTAATATCCGTTTTTATCAAATCAATACTTCCATAATCGTTTTTTTGTTCATTGTTTAAAAGAATATAATATGATGTATTTTCATTATCCACAAAATTCTGCACATCTTCAAGCGTTAATTCATTCGCTTCAACAAACGGCATATAATAATTGCCTTTCATTGCATCATTAAAGTTTATTATACTTTCATCAATATTGTTATCATTATAATGAGCTCTAATATCATTCAATGCCCTTTCAATGATTTTTTCTTTATCTTCCGCTAAATCTTTATCAACCGACTGCATTCCATCAATAATATTATTATTTGCATTATCATAACCGGCATATGAAAACAGCGGAACAGCTGTTAAACATATTATCAAAGTAAATATAAATATGATTTTTTTCATTTGTCTTCCTCCTTATGGATAAATAATTATATACTCAAAATTTGCATAACCATTATACAGTCCCATAAAAATATGACGTTCTGTTTCATCATACTCTTTAAATTGTTTATTAACATAATTAGTCGAATCAACAAAATATAAACTATCATCATCTTTTCTATAACCTGCACATGTTAAAATATGACGATCTTGCCATATGGGAATATTAACGCAAATTAAGACAGGGTGATTTTTGTTAATGTACCACTCAAATGTATCATATTTAAAATTGTCCATTCGCTGAACACCTCTGTTGGGCAAAAGTGTTTGCATTGTGGCAAGTATTTCATCATCAGGTGCACCTGTATTATTACCTACTGTTGTACCCCTTACAGCAACAACTACATTTTCCATAGTCAAATTAGTATTATTTTCATAGTTAGCAATCATTGCTGCACCTGCAGCCCAGCACCAATTCGTTTTGCCCTGATCTATTCTGTTAATATTCATAACCGTAGAATTTAGTTTTCCACTGCTAAAAAATGTGAATGTTCTTTTACCTTCGGTAAAACTTTCGGTTACCATATGTCCGTCAGAAGCAAAATAATATCTGTTTCCGTCTATTGTCTGCCAACCTCTAAGCATTACTCCACTACTGTTAAAATAATACCACTTATTTTCAAGTTTAATCCAACCTGTTCGCATAGATCCATCAGTATTAAGATAATACCAATTACCGTTAAGCTTTATCCAACCAACACGCATAGAACCATCTGTGTTCATATAATACCATTTATTATTTACTTTAATCCAGCCTATGCACATTGCCCCATCGGAATCGAAATAATAATCAGCTCCATTTATTTTTGCCCAGCCTGTTGCCATTACACCGCGGGAATTAAAATAATAATACTTTCCATCATCCTTCAGCCATCCAGTATGCATTACACCGCTTGGATTAAGATAATACCAATTTCCGTCCCATTGAAGCCATTCTGTCCACATCCAGCCGTTTTTGTCGAAAAAGTACCAGTTGCCGTCTATGTATTCCCAATCATATTTAGTATATGAGCCGTCTGAGTGCTTATACCACCATCTTCCGTTGTTTTCCTTTATCCATGTTCCCTTTTTGTTAATAGTACTTTGTACTACAGCATTTTCATAAGTAACAGCTACATCAGAAAAAACTTCAGTATTGCTTTCAATCTGTATACTGTCTTCAGCAAATGCATTCTGCACAGGCAGTGCAATGATTCCTGTTGACAAAATAGACGCTATCAATGACGCACAAATTATTTTAACTGCTTTCAATTTCATAAAAACCCCCTTTAATTATTAAAATTCACAGTTTTAAATTTGTATAAACCATTGGAACCACCCCATGGTTATTTCATTCAATTATATAGTATCATATTCTTTATGAATTGTTACATTCAATTTTGCATAAAAAATCAACATTTTT
>CAJTMQ010000026.1:10756-21799 GCA_910577215.1 uncultured Eubacterium sp.
TTAATTTTACATAATTTAAAACCGAATATACTTCTGATTACATGAGCTGATTTTATTGACCTTTTGTCCAGTCTTTTTACTATTCGGTAAAAAAATGAACCCTATGCTTTCGCATAAAGTTCATTTTCTTATTTTAATGAGATTGGACAAATACCCTCTCATAACAAAACAGATATTAAATCCAACCGCAAATTATTTAAGTTTATATAAATTACCCTCAAAAGGCTTAAGCTGATTTGCAGACGGAGTGCCCTTTGTTGAAAGAAGCAGCTTAGCATTGTTCATATCAATAGGTCTTTCCTGTACCTTTTTTCCAAGATTAAGCTCAACGTAATACAGCTCATCGTTATACTCTCTGTAATAACAAAATACAGGTGCATTTATTCCCTCTGCTCTTATGAATTCACCGTAAACAAGTGCAGGTGTTTCTTTTCTGAGGGCAATTGCCTTTTTGTAGAAATTGAGAACACTGTCCTCTCTTTCAGCCTCATCCTGTGCATTGAATCTTCTGTAATCAGATGACACTTTAAGCCACGGCTTACCTGTTGTGAAGCCTGCATTTTCAGTGTCACTCCAATGGAACGGGCTTCTTGAATTATCACGTGTGCCGGTTTTTGCCCGTAAAAATGCCTTTTCCTTGCTTACGCCCTTACGAACAAGCTCCTTATATGTATTCACAGCCTGAACATCATCTATTTCCTCAATGGATTTAAAATCAACATTTCCCATTGAAAGCTCCTGACCCTGATAAATATAAGGCACACCCCTCAAAGTCATCTGAATCAGAGCACATATCTTGGAAATATCTTCACGGTAAGCATCGGTTTTGTCAACCTTGGTAACAATACGCGGATTATCATGATTTTCAAAGAAAACAGCAGGCCAGCAATGATTTGTATATCCGGTTTGAAATCTTTCAAACTCCTGCATAACCTTATACAAATCGTAATCAAAGATATCATAATTTGTGTGACCCTGATTAATAAGGAAATCAAAATTAAACACAGTATCAAGCTCTTTGCGGTAATCGGCAGTGAGCATTTTATCCATTTCAATACCTGCACCGCCGCATTCACCAACGGTATAAACATCATAATTACCGAAGGTTTTTTCCCGCATTTCACGCAGATATTCATGAAGACGCGGTCCGTAGAAATAATATTCCGCTCCCTTATAACCTGTTAACAGACCGAGAAACGCATTTGCATCCGGCAAATCATGCACTTTGCTGATAAAGTTAATAACATCCATTCTGAAACCGTCAATACCCTTATCAAGCCACCAGTTCATCATATCATAAACATCCTGACGCATTTTTTCATTTTCCCAGTTTAAATCCATCTGCTTTTTTGTCCACAAATGCATTGCCCACTGATCAAGATGCTCATAATAATTCCACGCAGAGCCTTTGAAAAGAGAGTTCCAGTTATTCGGAGGTGTTATACCCTTATCCGTTGCATCTCTCCATATATAATAATCGTGGTAAGGATTATCCTTTGACTTAAGAGCCTCCCGGAACCATTCGTGCTCATCACTTGTATGGTTAACTACAAGGTCAATAATCAGCTTCATATCACGCTTATGGATTTCCTCCAGCAGCGTATCAAAGTCCTCCATGGTTCCGAATTCAGCCATAATCTTTTTATAATCACGTATATCATAGCCGTTATCATCATTCGGAGAATCATAAAACGGCGAACACCAGATTGCGGATACACCCAAATCCTTAAGGTAATCAAGTTTTTCGGTAATTCCCCGCAAATCACCTATACCGTCACCGTTACTGTCATAAAAGGACCGCGGATAAACCTGATAAACAACTGCCTCTTTCCACCATTTTTTTGTTAATATTCCCTTGTCTGTGATTACCTCTCCTGTTTCAAGGTTAAGCATATCACATATACTCTGCACCGTTTTTTTATCAAGCAAACCACAAGTCAAAGCAGTTAAATTCTTGAATTTCATATGACCCAGAAGACCTTTATCAACCAACGATGCCGGAAGGCGAAATGTCATCATAAGCTTTTCAATCATATCTTTCGCCATTGGATTGGAAGCAGCATCCTTGAATTTTGTGTTTGGTGTAATTTTAATCATTCTGTTCTCTCCACATTTTATTAATAGATACCTTGTGCCATCATTGCTTCGGCAACCTTTTCAAAGCCTGCAATATTTGCACCTGCAACAAGATCATATCCCAAATCGTATTTTTCTGCTGCTTTAACAGAGTGTGCGTGTATATCAATCATTGCAACCCGAAGCTTACTGTCAACCTCCTCGGCAGTCCAAGTAAGTCTTTGGCTGTTCTGGCTCATTTCAAGACCCGAAACACATACTCCACCTGCATTAACTGCTTTTGAAGGTGCTATTATCATATTCTCCTGTGCCATAATATAATCCTGTGCTTCCGCAGTTGTAGGCATATTTGAAACTTCTATGTAATATTTAACACCATTGGCAGCCATCATCTTTGCATCTTCAATATCAACCTCATTCTGCGTTGCACAAGGCATCATTATATCAATATCTTTTAAGCTCCACGGCTTCTCATCTGGAACAAATACTGCCGACGGAAACTTATCGCTGTAATCCTGAACTCTGTCCCTTCCGCTTGAACGCATTTCAACAAGATAATCAATTTTTTCAGGTGTGCAGATTCCGTCCTTATCATAAACATATCCGCCCGGACCGCTTATTGTAAGCGGAATTGCGCCAAGCTCGTTGAGCTTTTTAATGGCACCCCACGCAACATTGCCGAAGCCTGAAAGTACAACTTTTTTACCTTTTATAGTGTCGTTTTCGTGTTTAAGCACCTCACAAAGGTAATAAACCGCACCAAAGCCTGTTGCTTCGGGACGAACAAGCGAGCCGCCGTAGGACATTCCTTTTCCCGTAATAACACCGTTTTCAAATGCATCGGTTATACGTTTATACTGACCGAAAAGGAAGCCTATTTCACGTGCTCCAACACCTATATCACCTGCAGGTACATCAATATTCGGACCGATATGACGATAAAGTTCTGTCATAAACGCCTGACAGAAACGCATGATTTCACCCTTGCTCTTACCTCTGGGATCAAAATCAGATCCACCCTTCGCACCGCCCATAGGCAATCCCGTTAATGAGTTTTTGAAGGTCTGCTCAAAACCAAGAAAATAAACAATACTTGAATTCACACTCGGGTGAAAACGAAGCCCTCCCTTATACGGACCGATTGATGAATTGAACTGAACACGGTATCCCCTGTTAATTCTTGTTTTGCCCTCATCATCAACCCACGCAATACGGAAGGTAATCAGCCTGTCCGGCTCCACCATTCTTGTAAGCAAATCATCCTCAACATATTCCGGATGTGCTTCTATGACCTTTTCAAGAGAACGGAAAACCTCTTTAACGCACTGTATATATTCAGGTTTTGCACTATCCCTTTTCTCAACTGTTTTTATTACGTTTTCAATGTATTCATTCATATAAAAAATCCCCCTTAATACTAATTATATGGCAATAGATTTTTATATTCTATGCACAATACTCATAATTTTCAGGTTAACCTTTCGTGCAAATTGCCTAACAAATGGCATAAATATGTAAAAAATAAAGGCAGCAAAAAGCTGCCTCTGTTTTAATTTCCTTTTTCAATACTTATTTCATCAAAGATTTTGAGAATATCCTCAACCTTTGCATTTTCTTTATCAGCGCCCTTAAGATCGAGCACTGAATTTCCCTCATGCATCATAAAAAGCCTGTTGCCATAATCAACCGCATAACGCAGATTATGCGTAACCATCAGAGTAGTGATGGCATTTTCTTCAACAATCTTTTTTGTAAGCTCCATAACTCGGTCTGACGATTTGGGATCAAGTGCTGCAATATGCTCATCAAGAATAAGCAGTTCAATATTGGTCATATTTGCAATAACAAGCGCAAGTGCCTGCCTCTGACCGCCTGAAAGCGTGCCAACCTGCACATTCAGCCTGTTTTCAAGACCCATATCACATTGCTCAAGCAGTGATTTATAATAATCAATACGCTTTTTATTAACACACCTTCCCAGACCGAAGGCTTTATTTTTATTATCCGCAAGAGCCATATTTTCAAGAATTGTTAAATCTGCACATGTGCCGATTTTAGGCTCCTGAAAAACTCTGCCGATAATTTTAGCTCTTTTAAATTCTGAAACATGCGTGATGTTATTTCCGTTAAAAATAATTTCACCCTCATCAGGTCTGAGCGAACCGCAAATAAGATTTAAAAGAGTTGTTTTACCACTTCCGTTTGAGCCTATTACAGAAACAAATTCGCCCTTTTCCATTTTAAAATTAAAATGGTCAAAAACCGTTGCTTCATCAACAGTACCAACATTAAAGCGTTTTGTTATATTTTTTAATTCAAGCACGCTTTTCCCTCCTTTTCTTTGTTTTCTCCTTAAGAGTTCCGCTGAAAACAAGGGCTAAAACAAACAATACAGCCATAAGGGCCTTGTTATATTCACTCGGCAAACCGAAAACAACTGCAATCTGCAGGCAGGCTTTATATATAATTGTTCCCAGTATAACCATAGTAGTTGCCTTCATAAAGCCGACACGTTTAAATACGGAAAGTCCGATAATTACACTTGAAAGCCCGAAAACAACCATACCGACACCCATTGTTGTATTCGCAGTTTCCGTGCTCTGAGCAATTACAGCGCCGCTTATTGCCGCAAGTCCGTTTCCTATTGCAAGACCGATGATTTTAGACATTCCCGGATTTTTTGCAAGCATAACAACATACTGCTGATTAGAGCCTGTTGCACGCAGAAGCATACCGGATTTTGTTTTGAGGTATAAATCAATTGCAATTTTAAGAATCAAAACAAAAATGGCAAGCACTAAAACCTTTCTTATATTAACACCGCCGATTGTACTTGGAAGTATATTGGCTATACCGCTGTTAAATATAGTCTTCTGACCGAAAACAGACACAATGGATTGCCCGCCTGTTCCCGCCTTTATCAGCACCAGATTCACGGTAAGCAGCAAGGTATAAACAAGAATACCGGAAAGCAGCGGTTGCAGCTTCAGCTTAACATGAAGCAATCCCGTAATACAACCTGCAATTATTCCGCATACAAAAGCAAGCACCATGCTTATCCACGGATTAACACCGTTAAAAATAAGAACTGCCGATACAATTGCACCCAGCGGCATTGTACCGTCAACCGATAAATCGGGAAAATCAAGAATACTGTATGTCAGGTATACACCAAAGGCAAGTATGGCATATTTAAACCCTTCCTCCAGCACAACCTTAATTATGTTTATCGTTTCCATAAAATAAATATCCCCTATAACTGAGAATTCAACAAAAGGAGCAGAACAGTGTTCTGCTCCGATCATTTTTATTAATCAATTTCTGTGATGATTTGAGCACTGCTTAATTCGCTCGGCACCGTAATACCAAGCTTTTCAGCAACAGCAGAATTAACAACAGTGAATGAATCGGTAACCGTAACAACAGGTGTTTCAGCAGCCTTTGCACCGTTTAAAATACTAACTGCCATATTTCCGGTCTGCTCACCGAGTGCAACATAATCAAGTGATGCAGATGCAAGGCAGCCTTTGCTAACCTGCTCAATTTCAGAGCCGTAAACAGGTATTCCTGCAGCCTCTGCCTGCTCAAGAACAACATTCATATTATCAACAACATTGTTATCTGTAAGGTTTGTGATTGCTTCAACCTTAGGAACAAGGCTTATAGATGCAGATGCAAGCTCTGTTGAATCTGTAATACCCTGTGCAATCAGCTCTATACCTGCGGCATCACATTCTGCCTGAAGTGTTTTAAGCTGACTTAATGAATTAGCTTCGCTTGTTGTGTAAAGCACACCAAGTGATTTGATTTCAGGCTGAAGCTGCCTGATAAGGGCAACCTGACCCGCAATATCAAAAGCATCTGCCGTGCCCGTACAGTTATTGCCGGGTGCATTCATATCCTGAACAAGGTTTGCTGACAAAGGATCGGAAACTGCACAGAATACAACAGGAATATCCGATGAAGCACTGCGAACTGCCGAATAAGCACTCATAGCTGCAGGTGTTGCGACTGCAATTATAAGATCATAATTTGATGCAACCATTCTTTCGGCATAGCTTTGACAGTCTGCGTCTGCACTGCCGCTTGTACCTATTTCCGTATCAAATGCAATGCCTGCTTTTTCAAGAGCCTTTTCAACACCCTCAGTGCAGTTGTCAAGACTTGAATGCGGCATATACTGAATGATTGCAACCTTTGCCTTTTTGCTGTTATCCGCCTCATCCGTATTCTGAGATGAGCAGCCTACAAACATTGCAGCAACTATTAAAGCAGAAAATAAAACTGCTAAAACCTTTTTAATGTTTTTCATAATAGTTTCCTCCGTAATTAATTTATGGATAATAGTTTATACCATTGTAGGTTTTTCGTCAATAACTTTAAATTAAAAATCCGAATATTGCACCTGCAATCAATGCCTTGACTGCAGCAACAATTCCCCATACAACAAGACCGATAACACCTGCAATTACTGCAATTAAAAGAATCACTAAAAGTATCAGTATAAACAGAACAAGCGGACCCTTTTTGCTCTTCTTTACAGGATCATTAAACACAGGTATTTCCTCTGCAGGAGCAGGGTTTTCATCATCATATACAGGATAGATTTTAAGAGTGGCTTCGGCATCACACGGACCGGGGTTCCAAAGCAACGGCTCAACAAGACTTCTTACACTTTCAGCACCATTAAGCACCTTGCCGATTGAGAAATGAATTGTATTAAGGAAGGAATCAATAACATTAAGAAAGGCACAGGTGATTTTGTATTCTCTTGTTTCAGGACCGTAAGGTGAATCACCGCAGTAAAGATTCTGAATAAGTTCAAGAATAAAATCAATAACCTTATTATCTGCTATATCGGCAATATCTGCCTTCTTTAAGCCGCTTTCCTTTTTGCAAAGTCGCCATATCTTTTTGAATGTAAGCTTATTAAGGAATTTTCCTACAGGCTTTAGTATCCAGCCGAGCTTCTTAATCTTTTCACCGGGAATGGAAAATGCGTCTGACATTTCAGCTAAGCGGTTAATGTCATATCCCATTGCCCAAAGAACCTCTCTTATCATACCGAAGAAAAAGTCCTTCATATATTCATCAAAGGGTTTTCCGTCAGTATCAAGCCCCGGAACATCCTTAATCATAACTGTTTCAACATCAATCTTTGCATTCTTAGGGTCAAAGGTTATGTTTCTCATTGTCGGAGGGCATCCCGCCATAGCACCGCAGGCAACATCATAAAACTTATTGCCTTTTTTTGTTGTAATAACGGATATATCGTGCACATGGGTATGACCTGTAAGCATACAGTGAAGTCCTGCATCCGCAAAAATTTCACGGGTAATCTCATGATTTCTCTGCATATTGCCGCCGCCGATAATCTGATAAAACGGAGAGGGAGAAATCATCGGATGATGCGTCATTGCAATAACATACTGATCATTTTTCTTAGCATCCTCAAGCTGCTCCATAATCCACTGCATACATTCATCACTGTAGCCTGAACCTCTGCCCTCTTCCTTATCATTCGTATCGTCATTAAGGGCAAAAAGTCTGTAGCCAGGTGCAAGCTGAACAACGTAGCAAAGGGATTTTTCAAAGGTTGCAATTGCTTCTTCAGGACCGAATTCATAATACATATCCCAAAGATCGTGGCGGTTTTCAACTGCAGGAACATCAATTTCATCATCACCTGCATAACCCTTTGCAATACCTTTATCTCTGTAATCGTGCGTTGCAGTGATGACATAAACACGCTTGCCTCTCTTTTTAAGATCACGCAGCATTTCAATAAACTCTTTATGGGATTCTATTTCACCGTCACGAGTTGTATCGCCTGCAAGGAGAATAATATCCGTTGATGTATCCTCGCAAAGCATATCAAATCCTGCTTTAATAGCAAGGTCACTGTCCTTTATAAGCTTCTGACTTTTTGATTCAGCCTTTTTATACGCTTTACCCTCAGTACCGATTTTTCTTGAGTAATAGTGAGGATCTGCTATCAATTGAATTTTGAGCGGCTCATTGCTGCTTCCGCTTAATCTGTTAGCCATGTTTACCCCTCCTTAATGAATGGCATTTATCTTAATGTTTCCCGACTGAACAGCACCGTCAAGAGTTAATTCAATCACACCACTGCCTCTCAAACTGAAATCAAATCTTTCACCGTTCAGAAGCACCTCATATTCGTGTTCATCCGAAAGACATACAAGTATGCCGTATTTTTCATTTTCACCAAAATACTTAAAGCTGATTTCTGCACTGCTGTCATCAATCTCCTGATTATCAATCCACAAATCAAAGCCTGATGTAACCGTTCCCGGGCGGTAATATGCATTTGCCCAAACGCAGATTGGTGCAGAAAGTCCGCCAAAATTATGGAACCATCCGCCGCGCTGTGTTTCAATTCCGAAGCATTCATATGTATTGTAAGAAAAATCTGTTTCTTTTTTCCACATATTCAGTGCTCTGTTTGCTATTTCAAATGCAAAATCCATATCTCCGAGATCAAACATTGCTTTCCATATAAACCACTGGTGTGACATCCATACGTTGCCGTTCCAGTAACCATCATCAAAATAGTATGATGCACTCATATCAACGGCTGAAATGCCGCTTTCGCTCCACATTTCATCGGGATTTTTAATGTGAGAAAGTACTCTGTTTTTCCTGTCCCCTATCGCAGCACCTGCAATAAGCGGATAAACACCATCCATTCCCTTGTTCATATTCTCGCCGTTTTCGTTTCTTAAAAAGCCCGTTACTTTCTTATTATCATCATAAACAGTGTATGAGTAATAGCCTGCTTCATCATCCCAGCAAAGCTCATTAAGAGCATTTGTAAAGCGTTCAATATCATTCGTAAAATTCAGAACATCTTTCTTTTTTCCCATTGCCTGTGCAACCATTCTCATAATCTTAGCCGCAAGAATTACATGAGAGGTTGAGACACAAGGACAAATTCTGTGCATCATCTGCTTATCTATCATATAAACCTGTGCGGGGTAATCATCCATACCTGAGCAGGAGTACCAGTAATCATATGTTGTAAGCAGATTATTGCCGAACTTACCTGTTGTTGAGCCGGGAGTTATGCCTGCAATATAATTATAATACCTTAACATTTTATCGTAAAGTGAATAAAGCTGATGTTTATTTCTGCTGCGCTTAACAAGCTCAAAATACTGTGCAAACTGCGTAGGTACAAGACTGCCGTGAAGCAGAAAAGCGTAATCAAGATTATCATCTTCGGAAAGATATGTTTCCAGAATATACTGTGATTTTTCTATGCTGTATTCAAGCACACCTATGCCGATAATGCCGCTGTCCCAGGTATAGAAGCTGTCCCATCTCTTACCCGGGGTGAAATGAATAACATTATCTCCGTGCTTATAAAGCGGATAAACAACATTTGTTAAAAGTGTTGTTTTCAATATTTCTGTTGATAAATCATACTTCTGACCTGCTGCATTGAATTCTGCCTCACAGCCTGAATTCTCAGCATTCCTTACAATTGCATCATATTCGGTGTCATGCAGAGGATTCAATTTTTCCTTTGAAATAACCATATATTCCGTATGCTCTGAATCAGGCTCTATAAAAATAGATTTAATCAGTGCATTATGGAAAAATCCCTCATCGCTCTTTTTATTTTTAAAGCTGCCCGAAAAGGTTTCCCGAAGCTCGTCATATGTATGGTCACCGTTTGAAAGCCTGTTTGCAAGTGCATCCTCAAGACAACCCGAATCAAGCGTTCTCTGCCTTGTTCTAGGATTATGTGTAAGAATATAATATGTTTCCCCTGTTTCGGGATAGGTAAGGCTTATGCGTTTGCCGTTTCCTATATCCTCCGTTTCAACGTGCGGTATGATTTTTCTGGCTTCAAGGCAGGTGCTGATTTTCTTTTCATCCCCCTGCTCCGTTATTGCAAAGAAATCAAGCTCAACTCCGCCTTTTCCGAGACTTTCAAAAATAAAGCCGTTTTCAGAATTGTCAAAAGGAAAAACAGCAAGTGCAAGCTCATCGCTTTTGGGCAGAACAATTTGTTTGCCGCAAAGCTCAAATTCCGCATCACGGTCATCAGTAGTTCTGTATCTTATTGTGATAACGGGATTTTTAAAGCAGTCTGTTTCTGCAACATATAATACCTTATCGCCCTTTTCTGCACCGAAAGGTTTTAAATTTAAAATCGGCACGTGGTAATTCTCGCATCTGTCACCAAGTCCGAAGCCGTTATAAAAACGGTAATCTGCAAACTTACCCTTTTGCATACCGTCTGTATTCTGATTATCCCACGGACGTGAAACCGCATATGTATATTCATAATAATCGTTCGCATCAATAAGCACACATTTTTCAGGAAGATTTACCCTGCAGTAATGCACATTGGGATATTCAAGTGCAGAAAATGCATTAAGCACGCAGTTCTGCTTTAAACCTGTATTGTTGACAAACCTGCATTTCATCAGATATGCTTCATCAGACATTTTTGAAAAAGAAATATCAGCATAAATCTGATCCTTCCAGAGAAGTTCATAGCGATATGCATAATATGAATAATCACCGTTGCAGTGCCACAGATGATAGCTGCTCGGAACTGTAACATTAGGCACCGGAACTGCTGAATTCCAGATGGTCGGGTGCACTGTAAAATCAAATCTTGCACCGGCATCCGGCTGCGAATCAACGATTCTTGAAATACCCATATATTTTTTTGAATAAGGCCCCCATAGAGGCATTGAATTTTTAATTTCCGCCATTATTTTCCGCCCTTTTTTATATCGTCGTTATTTTTAATTTGTATTATACTTTATTCATGTTTTTTGTCAATAGAATTAAACATTATTAATAAGTATAAAATATATATCAAAACTGTTGACATTGCTATAAGTTTTATATATACTATCCATTACTGATTATAATAATCAGTACAAATATAAATATTGTCGGTCATCGGAGAACACTCAGCCGCAG
>CAJTMQ010000027.1 GCA_910577215.1 uncultured Eubacterium sp.
GCTTGCCATCTTCTGTATCTACTTGAAGCGTGAAATAATATTCCGCTTTTTCCAGCAAGTCATTAGCTGAGTTTTCGTCAATATTATCTAAATCAAATAAATCAACATTATAATATATTTTTAATACACGCTCATAGTCAACATCTTTACTGGTAAATTCAGGGATTGCAACAATTGCTCCTTCCTGAAATATCTCTTCTGCATGCTCCTTTATGTCATCTGCATCATCAAACAATGAAGATGGGTCAACTATTTCAGCATAAACAGGCATACTGCATACTAGCAGCATACAAAATGCAATTAATGAACATAAAATTTTTTTCATTGCTATTCCTCCTTAAATTTGGCTGTTATTATTAAAGAACAGGTAATGGTTTTATTATCTATTTTCAATCCATTTGTAAATAGAGGGTTATAATTGTAAAAGCCGGTTAGTCTATTTTCAGGATCGTCAATATAAATTTTACTGTCTGTTAATTTGTATCCTGCACACACCATTGCGTGGGCATATTGCCGAACTTCGTTTGTGGTTTTATCTTCAACGCTAATGTGTGTGTTAAGTACAAAAGGATGATTGTCATCAATTGTATTAACAGCTTCGGTGTATGTAAAAGACTGATGAAATGATGTTTCTTTGGTGTTATTAGATGCGAATAGTATAGAAAGTGAAATCATAAGAGGAGAGCCGCCCCTATTATTATCATTCTCATCTTTATAATAACGTGAAACAATCTGTTTTTGAGTAACTGTAGAATTGGTATTATATGTTCCGACCATTGAGGAACATGCCGCCCAACACCAATTACTCTTTTGTTGAGTTTGATGAATATCATATATTCTTGTTGCAAATAACTTACCAGAAGATAAAAATTGATATTCACGCTGATTTTGATAAATCGTATTCGTATTCATTACACCATTTGATTTAAAATAATACCAGCTTCCGTTAATTTTTTTCCATCCGGTTTGCATAACTCCGTCGGTGCCTAAATAATACCAGTCAGCATCAAGCTTTATCCATCCTGTCTGCATTATTCCGCGCATTGTGAAATAGTACCATTTGCCGTCATCCTTCAGCCAGCCGGTGTGCATAACGCCGCTGGGGTTTAAATAATACCAGTTCCCTTCCCATTTAAGCCATTCTGTCCACATCCAGCCGTTTTTGTCAAAAAAGTACCAGCTTCCGTCTATGTATTCCCAGTCATATTTAGTGTATGAGCCATCTTTATGCTTATACCACCATCTGCCGTTACTTTCCTTTATCCATGTACCTTTATTTTGGCCTACAGGATTCATGTAGGGCACGGCAATATCAGAGGACTCTGTAACTGAATTTTCAATCTGCACACTGTCTTCGGCAAATGCATTCTGCACAGGCAGTGCAATGATTCCTGTTGACAATACAGATGCTATCAATACTGTAAAAATAATTTTAACTGCTTTCAATTTCATAAACATTCCCCTTTAATGATTAAAATTCACAGTTTGAATTTGTATAAACCATCGGAATCACCCCATAATTGTTTTGTTCACTTATATAGTATCATATTCTTTGTGAATTGTTACATTCAACTTTGCACAAAAAATCAACATTTTTGTTAATTTTACACATTTCCATACAAGATTCAGCTTGAATTATCACAAATCAGAGCATTAATCTCTTAACAAAACAAATAAAAAGGCTGCTCTATGAGCAGCTTGTTGATTAATATTCCGAAATTTCAGCTTCACAAAAAGCGGTGCAGTCCTTTCATAAAACAAGTAATATATGAAACAAAAAATGAGTACCAAAAGGTACTCATTTTATTTGGTGCGGGTAACAGGACTTGAACCTGCACGGTTTCCCACTAGATCCTAAATCTAGCGTGTCTGCCAATTCCACCATACCCGCATTGCAATTATTCTATCACGATTTTTATGTTAAATCAATCATTTTTGGCACAAAAATCAATTTATTTCATACAATGAATTGTGGCTGTTATGATCATACTTAATTATAGAATACAGGTGTATTCAAAAGCCGTTCATTTGAACGGCTTGTTCACTTTACAATTGCTACCGCAGCACAGTAAACACACTCTGCACCATATGCTTTAAGAATTAACGATGCAGAAGTTAATGTTGCACCTGTTGTTTTAACATCATCAATCAGCAGAATTTTTGCTCCGCTGACATTCTCATTTTCCTTAACATCAAAAGCATTATACATATTCGCAAATCTTTCTTTTGCATTCTGCCGCTTCTGCATTTTGGTTTTACGCTTTTTATAAAGCACATCCTTAATCGGAATTGCACATTCCTTGGAAACTGCCTTTGCCAGCAGTTCCGCCTGATTAAAGCCCCTATCCGAAAGATCCAATTTCAGCATAGGCACAAAGGTAACAAAATCAAAGTCAATCAGTTCATAATACTTTTTGACAATCTTTGCAACCGCACTTCCCTGTGCATCGGCAAGCCTTGGCATCTCATTCATCTTCATATTAAGAATGCCGCGGGACACAGAGCCCTCATAATAAAACGGAGCAACAACAGCCTTATATTCGGATTCCCTTTTGTGTTTCCTGCAAATGCAATCATCCTTAGAACAGCCGCACTTTAAACAAACCGGCGCTTCAATATAAGGCAATGCTTCACAATCCTCACACAAGTGCTCATCAAAACAAATTATCTCACCGCACATTTCACAGCGTTTAGGAAATACCGCAATTTTCAGTTTATCAATCACATCTTTAATCATACTGTTACATAAGGCTCTATTGCAGCATAAACACTTTCACCGATTCCGCTTATATTCCTTAATTGCTCAACACTTGTGTACCCGCCAAGATAATCTCTGTAAGCAATAATCGCATTTGCCCTTGTTTGACCAATCATATCAATTGTCATCAGTTCTACGGCAGTGCAGGTATTGAGATTTAACGGATATGAAACAGCCTTGGAGGTTGTTGTTTTTGCGGTAGTAGTAACAGTTTTATCCGAACTCTGAGTGTGATTACTGTTCGCAGCATTTTCATCTTCAACAACGGTTTCATCTGTATAACTGTCATCAGTAGTTGATAAATATCCCGTTTCATCCGTTTCAACACTTATTTTAGGCTGTGAAAGCGTAATAAATCCAATAACTAATCCCAAAATCACCAAGGAAATACCCATTAAAATAAATGTGCTTGCTTTTTTATTTTCTTTTTCTGTATCTACCATAATTATTCCTGTTATTCTGCTTCTGATTTTTATAATTGTTGACTGTTCCCTGAATAAGGCAATCCCTGCCGCCTCCGATTAAATCATACCTGTGTGCTCGTTTCAGTGCTTCTTCACAAAGCTGCTTATTTTTAGGATTATAATACTGTAAAAGTGCCCTTTGCAATGCCTTATCGTGCGGTGTTTTAGCAACATATACAGGTTCCATTGTATATGGATCGAGTTCCGTGTAAAACATACAAGTTGAAATTGTACCCGGTGTTGGGTAAAAATCCTGAACCTGTTCGGGTTTAATATGATTTTTCTTTAAAAAACAAGCAAGCTTAATTGCATCATCAAGTGTTGAACCCGGATGGCTGGACATTAAATAAGGTACCAGATACTGCTCCTTATTAACCTGCCCCGTGTAACGAAAATAGCGCTTAGAAAACTCTATATATGCCTCAATATGAGGTTTTCCCATTTTATCAAGAACAGATGCACTGCAATGCTCGGGGGCAACTTTAAGCTGCCCTGAAACGTGATTTTCAACAAGTTCTTTAAAGAACGTGTCATCTTTATCCTCCAGAAGATAGTCATATCTTATTCCGCTGCGAATAAACACCTTTTTCACTTTCGGCAGGCATCTGACTGTGCGAAGTATATCAAGATATTCAACGTGATTCGCTTTAAGGTTAGGACAAGGCTGAGGAGCAAGGCATTTCTTACCCTTACACAGTCCGTGCTCAAGCTGAAAATCACAAGACGGTTTTCTGAAATTGGCAGTAGGCCCGCCAATATCGTGAATATATCCTTTAAAATTGTTTAATGTAGTTAATTTCTTGGCTTCCTCAATAATACTTTTCTTGCTTCTTGAGGTAATATATCTGCCCTGATGAAACTGAATTGAACAGAAATTACAAGCACCGAAGCACCCTCTGTTATGCGTTATGGAAAACTCAACCTCGGTAATACCGGGAACACCGCCGAGTGATTCATACATTGGGTGATATGTACGCATATAAGGAAGGCTGTAAACCCAGTCAAGCTCTTCTGTTTCAAGCGGCGGCATAGGCACATTCTGCACAACCATCTTTTTTCCGTGCTTCTGACGAACTGCTCTTCCCCTTATATGATCCTGTTCATCCTGTTCAACACGAACGGACTTTGCATATTCCTTTTTGGAATTCATACAGTTTTCAAGGCTCGGTACCTCAACACCGATATACGGCGTATCTTTTACATCAACAGCATAACAGGTTCCCTTTATATCAGTTAATTCCTGAACTGCTTCGCCGTTGTTAAGACGCTCGGCAATCTCTATAATCTGATTTTCTCCCATTCCGTAAATAAGCAAATCAGCCATCGAATCAATTATGATTGACGGCTTTATACAATCATCCCAATAATCATAATGGGCAAAGCGGCGAAGCGAAGCTTCAAGTCCGCCTATAATTACGGGAGAATCAGGATATACTTTTTTGATTATATTGGAATAAACAATAACTGCTCTGTCAGGTCTTTTGCCTGCCCTGCCGCCTGCAGTATATGCATCATCACGTCTGATTTTCTTAGCTGCAGTATAATGTGCAACCATAGAATCAATATTGCCGCTTGTTACAAGAAAGCCAAGCCTGGGCTTTCCGAACTGCACAAAATCAGAAGTACTGTGCCAATCAGGCTGACTCAGCACAGCAACCTTAAAGCCTTTTGCCTCAAGAACTCTTGTTATAATTGCAGCACCAAAAGAGGGATGGTCCACATAGGCATCACCTGTTACATAAACAAAATCAACCTCGTCCCATCCTCTTTTAAGACATTCATTTTTATTTACAGGAAGAAAATCAGTCATACAAATCTCCGTCACCCTGATTATCAATTATATCAGGCTTATTATCAAGCATACTTTCTTCCATTGAAATCTGCTCCATATTATCTGCGGTATACTCTGCACCGCTTTCATACGCTCTTTTTTCAAGCCACATCTGCTTTGTCATAAGCACCTGACGTGGCTTGCTTCCCTCCGGTGCACCGATAACGCCGTATTCCTGAAGCTGATCTATAATCTTTGCTCCTCTTGCATATCCAACAGAAAGCTTACGCTGCAGGAAGGATGTTGATGCCTGCCCTGTTTCAATAACAATCTCTGCAGCCTTTTCAAACAATTGGTCATAATTATTTTCCGCTTCTCCATCACCCTCAAAAGGACTTGATTTTTTATCCGTAACAGCTTTAGCTTCAATTTCCTTCTGAATGGACTCATCATATTCGGTTTCACCCTGATTCTTAATGAAGTCACATAAATCTTCAACCTCTTCATCACTTATAAAGCAGCCCTGAACACGCACCGGCTTACTTGCACCGATTGGGTTATACAGCATATCACCCCGACCAAGGAGTTTTTCCGCACCGCCTGTATCAAGAATCGTTCTTGAGTCAATCTGCGAGCTTACCGTAAGAGCAATACGTGATGAAATATTAGCCTTAATAAGACCTGTAATAACATCAACCGAAGGTCTCTGCGTTGCAATTACAAGATGCATTCCTGCAGCACGTGCCATCTGTGCAAGACGACAGATAGAATCTTCAACTTCTTTAGGTGCAGCCATCATCAAATCCGCAAGTTCATCAATAAAGATACAGATTTTAGGCATAGGCTCCAAATCCTCATGCTTTGCAACATACTTGTTATAGCCTTCAATATCTCTTACACCGGTTTCGGAAAATTTATTATATCTCTGCAGCATTTCCGAAACCGCCCAGCCCAGAGCTCCTGCGGCCTTTCTTGGGTCGGTAACTACAGGAACAAGAAGATGCGGAATTCCGATATATTTTGAAAATTCAACCTGTTTGGGGTCAATCATAAGGAATTTAACCTCATCCGGCTTTGCTCTGTAAAGGATTGAAACGATAATAGAGTTCATACAAACGGATTTACCTGAACCTGTTGTTCCCGCAATAAGAAGATGCGGCATCTTGGAAACATCACAGTAAACACATTTGCCTGCAATATCTTTGCCAAGTCCTGCTGAAAGCTTTGATGACTGCTCATAGAATTCAGGCGTATCAATAAGCTCACGCATAGAAACACCGTTTTTAATATTATTCGGCACCTCAATACCAACAGCAGCTTTGCCCGGTATAGGCGCTTCAATACGAACATGAGTAGCCGCAAGATTAAGTGCAATATCATCGGAAAGATTTGTAATTTTAGATATACGTATACCTGCCGCCGGCTTAAGCTCATATCTGGTAACGGTAGGTCCTCTGCTTATATCCGTAATACTTGCCTCAACATTGAAAGAACGAAGTGTATCAACAAGCCTTTCAGCATTTTCTTTAAGCTCACCGCTGATGTCTTCAGCCGCATTGTGCTTGGCTTCTTTAAGAATGGTAACAGGAGGAATTGTATAATCCTCTACTCCCGATTTCATCTGTTCGTCCGTAACCTTAAATTCCTCAGCAGGCTTCTTAATCGTTTCTTCAGCGGACTTATGATTCTTTTCTTCGGATGCATTACGAACAATATCATCAATTGATTTTTCTTTCTTTGATTCACGTTCTTTTCTGTTTCTTTCATTGGCAGCATTAATTTCATCAATAATTGTTCTCGGAACACTTACCTTTTCTTCCTTGATTACATCTGCCTCTGTTTTAGCTTTAACATCCGCTTTCTTTGACTTTTTCGGCTTTGGCTCAGCTTCGCCCCCCGGAGGATTAATATCAAGAGGAACATCAACATTGCCTTTTTGAAGCCTTCTTTGCTCTATTCTTTCATTAATTACAGGCGCAACCTTTTTATATGTATCCGTTGCAGGCTTTGCTGCGCCCTTAAAGAACTGAATAATTGTAATACCTGTAAGCAGCATAAAATCAACAAAAATAAGAACAAGATCAACAATAATTGCCGGTGCCTTTCCGAGTGTTAAAAGAAGCCAGCCTATAATTGCGCCAAAGAAGCCTCCGTTGAATTCATCGGATGCAGAAGTAAATGCTTCCTCAATTGCGAAACCGAGTTTTTCACCCGTTTGATTTTGAATGATATGTATAAAGGCAGAAATCAAAAGTACCATAATAATACTTTCAATTCCCTTTGCAATAAATTTATACGGCTCTCTTTCCTTAAGAGAATAAAGAATAGTTATTGCAATAGTTAACACAGGAAAGATACACGCAGCAAGCATTCCGAACATTCCAACATAACAATTATGTAAAATATGCCACAATCCTTCACCGCTTATAATTGCAATAAAGAAAAATATAATTGATACTGCAAAAAGAGACACTCCGCCAATACGGTTAATCGTTTCATGCTTTTTTGCTTTTTCCATTGCAGCACGCTGTGCAGCCGCTCTTGACTGTGTTTGCCTGCCGTTTCTTGGTTTTGAATTATTATTTGCCATAACTACCTCTTATTTTATAAAAATCTCAGCAATGCCGGTAACAGCAATTATTGCTCCAACCGCAAAATTGTAATATGAAAAATATTTAATATAAGAATCATTTAAAATTGCCTTGAAAAATTTGGAAATAAAAAATGAAGCTGCACCTGCAATTACTACACCAACAATACCTGTAATAATATTTACATAAGTAACACAATTCACTATTTCAATAATTCCGCCCACAATCAAAACAGGAACAGATATAATTATAAAAAAACGATAAGCAATATTTTTATTAACCTTGCTGATAATTGCAACAGCAATAATCATTGCTGACAGAGAAAGACCTGCAATAGGAATTGATAAAAATACAGCAACAGAGAGAATCAAGACAATCGGGAGTGAAAGCTGTGTGCCCTTTTGCTTTTTCTGCAGAGTAAAAAATGCAAGCAGAATGATTAAGCCCGTGAATAAAAAGCAGATTCCCTCAAGCAGCAGATTACCGTCATATGAAAATGATTTGAGCAACTGATATAAATTTCCTTTTTTGCCCGCAGGTATTAAATAAAACAGCATAAATACATACGGAATAACAGTGTAATACATAAATTTACGTGAATTTTTTGCTGTTTTGATATTAAAGTTTTTGTACCACACATCTTTACATGTGTTTACAAACTCCATAAACAAAGAAATAAACACCTTATAAAAAGCAGCCAGTATTCCGATTGCAATACCGATATGTATAAGCCCCGTAAGTTCAGAACAGGAGTCTGAATAACGGGATGAAAAATCGTGGAAAATTGCGGAATGACCACTTTCAGATATTGGAAAAATGAATGTCAGAGCCTGTCCTATAGCCTGAAAAATTGCTGTTATAATCGACAAAATTTTTACCTCCGAACATTGATGCATTATCAATGTAATAACCCTTGCACAAATAATCATAAGGATTACTCGATCGCAAAGAATTTGTGGCTTTTATTGAGCTTTCATCATATAAAACATCTGCTTCATTAATTATTGACCAGAACATTCTGCATTTTCCTCTTCAATCGTTTTATTAAGAAATTCAAGGGCATTTGAGAGCCCGCCAAGCTCATCAATAAGACCGCTCTGAACAGCACCATCACCGTCAAGCACAGTGCCGACATCCATAATAAGCTCCCCTGTTTTCATCATAAGGCTTCTGAAATCCTCAGCAGAAATTTTTGAATTGGTTTCAACAAAATTAACAATTCGATCCTGCATTTTCTCAAAATAGGACAAGGTTTGCGGAACACCGAGCACAAGACCGTTTAATCGTACGGGATGAACAGTCATTGTAGCACTTGGAACGATGAAACTCTTTCTGCATGATACTGCAAGCGGAACACCGATTGAATGACCTCCTCCAAGCACAAGTGATGCCGTAGGCGTTTTCATTGTTGAAAGCAGTTCAGCAATGGCAAGACCTGCCTCAACATCTCCGCCTACTGTATTGAGAATAATTAAAAGCCCCTCTATTTCCTTGCTTTCTTCAATAGCAACAAGCTGAGGAATCACATGCTCATACTTAGTTGTTTTATTCTGGCTTGGCAAAATATAATGCCCTTCAATCTGCCCTATTATAGTAAGACAGTGAATAAAATGACCGTTTTTTTCCACAGTAATTGAACCTGTTTCAAAATCACTTGCCGCAGATGTTTCTTCTTCTGTATTTTTATTTTGGTTTTCATTTTCAGACACAATAACACTTCCTTTTGTGTTTATTATGCCCTGAATGACTGATATATTATATCACATTCAATCAACTAATTTCAACAAAATGTTAAATTATATAATATTTTAAGATATTATTATATAAAATGCTAATTTTAGCATTAAAACATTGACACAAGTTAAACAATATTATAAAATAGATTGACAATTTTTATAACAACTCTGGAGGAAAAAAGTATGGGACTTACACTTGCACAAAAACTTATTAAGGCTCATCTTGTTGAGGGAGAAATGATTGCGGGCGAAGAAATCGGGCTTCGCATAGACCAGACTCTTACACAGGATGCCACAGGTACAATGGCCTACCTTGAATTTGAAGCAATGGGTGTTGACCGTGTTAAAACCGAAAAAAGCGTTGCTTACATAGATCACAACACTTTACAAACAGGCTTTGAAAATGCAGACGATCACCGCTACATTCAGACTGTAACAAAAAAACACGGAATTTATTTTTCAAGACCCGGTAACGGCATATGTCATCAGGTTCATCTTGAAAGATTCGGTATTCCGGGAAAAACCCTTATCGGTTCAGACAGCCACACGCCGACAGGCGGCGGTATCGGAATGCTTGCAATGGGTGCAGGCGGACTTGATGTTGCTGTTGCCATGGGCGGCGGTACATATTATATTCCAATGCCTAAAATGACAAGAATCAATCTTCACGGCTATCTTAAACCTTGGGTTTCAGCTAAGGATATTATTCTTGAGGTTTTAAGAATAATGAGCGTTAAGGGCGGTGTCGGCAAAATTATTGAATACGGCGGAGACGGTGTTAAAACGTTATCTGTTCCCGAGCGTGCTACAATTACCAATATGGGTGCAGAGCTTGGAGCAACAACATCTATCTTCCCTTCTGATGAAATTACGCTTGCCTTTCTCAAGGCTCAGGGCAGAGAAAATGACTGGACAGAGATATTGCCTGATGCAGATGCTGAATACGATGAGATTATAGATATTGATTTATGCTCACTGGTTCCTATGGCTGCATGCCCTCATATGCCTGATCAGGTTAAAACAACTGATGAAATCGGAAGAATTAAGGTTGATCAGGTAGCTATCGGCTCCTGCACAAACTCATCATTCGTTGATATGATGAAGGTTGCAGAAATTCTTAAAGGCAAAACAATTGCACCTACCGTTTCACTCTGCATTGCTCCGGGATCAAAACAGGTGCTTAATATGCTTGCTTTAAACGGTGCACTTTCAGATATGATTAACGCCGGTGCAAGAATTCTTGAATCTGCCTGCGGTCCATGCATCGGTATGGGTCAGAGCCCCAATTCAAAGGGCGTTTCACTTCGTACTTTCAACAGAAACTTTGAAGGAAGAAGCGGCACAAAGGATGCAGGAATTTATCTTGTATCACCTGAGGTTGCAGCTGCTTCTGCACTTACAGGCTATCTTACGGATCCAAGAGAGCTTGGTGACGCACCTAACGTTACAATGCCTGAGAAATTCATTGTTAACGATAATATGATTGAGGCACCTGCTTCTGAGGATGAAGCAAAGAATGTTGAGGTTCTCCGCGGACCAAACATCAAGCCTTTCCCGAAAACAGAGGCTCTTCCTGAAGAAATCACTGCAAAGGTTGTTCTTAAGGTTGAAGATAACATTACAACAGACCACATTATGCCTGCAGGTGCTAAAATTCTGCCTTACCGTTCAAACATCCCTCACCTTTCACAGTATTGCTTTGCTGTTTGTGATGAATCTTTCCCCGAAAGAATTAAAGCCGAGGGAAAAGGATTTATTGTCGGCGGTGCCAACTACGGTCAGGGCTCAAGCCGTGAACACGCTGCTCTTGTTCCGCTTTATCTCGGAGTGAAGGCTGTTATAACAAAGAGCTTCGCAAGAATTCACGTTGCTAATCTTGTTAATGCAGGAATTCTTCCTTTCACATTCAAAAATGAATCTGATTATGATAAAATCTCTCAGATGGATGAGCTTTCACTTCCGTCAATCAGAGATTGCATAAAAAACAACAAAACAGTTGTTCTTAAAAATCTCACCAAAGGAGAAGAATATGAGCTTGATTCTTCTCACCTTTCAGCACGCCAGAGAGATATGTTGCTTTGCGGCGGACTGCTTGATTACACAAGAGAAATGAATAAATAATTATATTAGGAGATATATTGCTATGATTAATGAAAACGATAAATTAGCTATTGATGAAGCTGTTGAAAAATTCCGTTCACTTATGCAAGGTCAGCTTGAGCGCGCAAAGAAAATCAAAGAGGATAAGGATTTCATTGATTTTGATAAGCTTGATACGATTGTTATCGGCATATGCGGCGGTGACGGTATCGGCCCTGTAATCACTAAAGAAAGCGAAAGAGTTCTCGCATTCCTTCTCAAGGATGAGGTTGCAAGCGGAAAGGTTCAGTTTAAGGAAATTGACGGTCTTACAATTGAAAACAGAGCTGCATGCCTTAAGGCTATTCCTGATGATGTGCTTGCGGAGCTTAAAAAGTGCCACGTTATCCTTAAAGGCCCTACAACCACACCTCGTCAGGGTGACGGATGGCCTAATGTTGAATCCGCAAATGTTGCTATGAGAAAAGAGCTTGACCTTTTTGCCAATATGCGCCCTGTTAAGGTTCCTGAAGAAGGTATTGACTGGACTTTCTTCCGTGAAAACACAGAGGGCGGCTATGCAGTAGGCTCATACGGTGTGAATATCACAGATGATCTTGCTGTTGACTTTACCGTAGCAACACAGGAGGGCTGTGACAGAATTGCCCGCCTTGCTTATGACTACGCTAAGAAAAATAACAAGGGCAAGGTTTCAATAATCACAAAGGCAAACATTATCAAAACAACAGACGGTAAATTCCTTAACACTGCCAAGAAAATCGGCGAGGCTTACCCTGATATTGTTACAGATGACTGGTACATTGATATTACAACCGCAAAGCTCATTGACCCTATGAGAAGAAAGGATTTCAAAGTATTTGTTCTTCCTAATCTTTATGGTGATATTATTACTGACGAAGCCGCAGAATTCCAGGGCGGTGTAGGCACAGCCGGTTCTGCAAACATCGGTAAGCATTATGCAATGTTTGAGGCTATTCACGGCTCAGCACCAAGAATGATTTCAGAAGGCAGAGGCCAGTTTGCAGATCCTTGCAGTATGCTTCGTGCATCGGTAATGCTTCTTTCACATATCGGCTATCAGGATAAGGCAAATGCGCTTGAGGCTGCACTTGATAAGTGTATGTTTGAAGAAAAGAAGCTTACTATCACAGGAAGAGATACAGGCTGCACCTGTCAGGAGTTCGGCGATTATGTTATGGAAACAATCACTGAAATGACAAAATAAATCTGTACTTTGCCAATTTATTATAAGAGGTAAAAAATTATGGATAAAAAAGAGGAAATTTCCATTTCAGTAATAAAGCGTCTTCCCCGCTATTACCGCTTTTTGCAAAGCCTTAAAGAAAACGGTATTATAAGAATAAGCTCAAAGGAACTTGCAAACAGAATGGGTCTCACCGCTTCTCAGATCCGCCATGATTTTAACTGCTTCGGCGGCTTCGGGCAGCAGGGTTACGGTTACAATGTGCCGGAATTACATAGTAAAATCGGTGAAATTCTGGGAGTCGGCATTGAACGCAAAACCATTCTTATAGGTGCAGGAAATTTAGGAAAGGCTGTTTGCAATAAGATTTTCGGTGTAAACAGCGGCTTTAAGCTTATAGGTATTTTTGATAAGAATGAAGCTTTATGCGGAAATATGATTAAAGGCATTCCTGTAAGAAATGTTGATTACATAGAAAATTTCTGCATTGACAATAGACCTGTGTGTGCTGTTATATGTATTCCTTCAAATGATATGAAAGAATTAACTGACTTACTGATAAATCTCGGAATCAAAAGCTTCTGGAATTTCAGTAATTATGACATTGCAATGGCTCATCCTGATGTGCTTGTTGAAAATGTTCATTTAACGGACAGCTTAATGACACTTGGTTATCTTACATCTGCTATGGATGATGAATGCACGGAGGAATAAGCAGTGATAAGAGTTAGTACAAAAGAAATCATTGATATACTTCCATATGGAGACGGAAAAGCAATTTTAGTTGAAAAAGTGCCATTGGCAAATTTATCAAAATTCAAAGCATCCTACAGCGTAATTGACTTTGAAAACAGCACTAAAAATGTTCTCACCAAGAATGCATATCTGCTGAAAAAATTCGGTGCTTCCTTTAAGACCATCAGCGAAACCATACCCAATTTTGTTCAATGCGATGCCGCTTTGCTTTATGACAGACGTGTGCTTGTTATATATCCAAACGGCGAAGCAGGTATTTTCGACCGTGAGGGCGAGCTTTCATGGAGCGGATATTTTAAATATCACGATGAAATCGTTTACGGACTGGCTCTTGAGGGAAAGTATTTCTGGACTATCTGTCCCACTGAAAACTGTGTTATCCGCTACTCCTGCCAAACAATGCAGGTTGATCTAAGAATAGGCGGAAAGGATGCAACAACATTTGTTAACCCAACACATATTTCCTTTGATGACGGTGACATTTATGTTTGCTCGGGCGGAAACAAGGTAAGGCGGATTGACGGCTCAAATCTTACCGTTTCAGATCATTTAACTTTTGATGAAAGTGTTAAACAGTATCACAGATTCGGCAAAAATTCTATTGCTGTTCTTACCAGCGGTACATATCTGATTGAGGAAAAATAAAGTAAAACATAAATTATGGCTCTGTACTAAGTACAGAGCCGTTTTATTTTTATAAACCTATTTCATTTATCATTTCTTTAATAACTTCACATGATTTTTTAAACTGACTTCTTTCTTCCTCACTAAGCTCCATTTCAAGAATTTCTCTTACACCGTTTCTGTTAACAACAGCAGGCACCCCTATATATATCCCTCTTTCACCATATTCACCTTTCAGATAGGATGAAACGGTAAAAACGGAATTTTCATCATTGAGTATTGCCCTTGTAAGCCTTGCAAGCACCATTCCTATGCCGTAATATGTTGCTCCTTTTGCTTTTATAATCTCATATGCCGATTCTCTTACTTCAACGGCAATATGCTTTAAATCCGCCATCATCTGTTCATTTCCGCGCTCAAGTCTTGAAATCGGAAGAACCGAAATCATCGCATTGCTCCACGCAACAAATTCGGAATCTCCATGCTCCCCTATTACATAAGCATGAACATTGCGTGGATTAACATGAAAATAGTCACTCATCATATATCGCAGCCTTGCCGAGTCAAGCGTTGTGCCTGAGCCAAGCACTCGGCCGCTCGGAAAGCCGGAAAGTTCATATACAACCTTAGTCATAACGTCAACAGGATTTCCTGCAACAAGAAAAACTCCGCTGAATCCGCTTTCAATAACAGGCTGCACAATTGATTTGAACACCTTATAATTCTTCTGTAACAAATCCCTTCTTGTTTCCCCATCAAGCTGCGGCACACCTGCACAGATAACAACCAAATCCATATCAGAACAGTCCTGATACTCGCCTGAATAGATTTTCATACTGCTTGGTGCAAACGGTAGACCGTGTGACAAGTCAGCCGCCTCACCGTGTATACGCTCTTTTTTAATATCTATAAGACACAATTCATCACAGATATTCTGATTCAAAAGTGAATAAGCAAAACTCATTCCAACCATTCCGCCGCCGATTATTGCAACCTTTTTACTATCGTTATGCATAAAAAATCACCCGAAAGTATTATTACCATACTTTCGGGCTTAAATTCATTTAATCAGGTAAAAATGTCTTTGCATATGAAACAGCACCTGTTTCGGCATTTATATACAATGTTGCACGTGGCATCCACCAATCTGGAATATCTGCAACAAGTTCAACCTTCCAGCAATATTCCGGCAGCGGCTCATAAAATATATCAGAATAACCTGCAAAATCAGGTCTGTGTATCAGATGCGTGTCATAATACTCGGGATTACCGTATAAATTGCCATCTTCAACAGAACAAAACAGAACTATATTTTCATCTGCTAATTCAGGAAAACGATTATTATCATTAATGGCAGACAATGCAATCTTTTCTGCCTCGCTCTTTGAAATAAAACCATTGGGTACTTCATTTATATTTTCGTTGCAATCATAAACCTGTTCGTATTTACCTGTTAAAGTATCAAGCAAAACATAATAATCATCCTGTTCGCCGTCAACCTTCAAATACATTTTATTTTCTTCAATAAATACAGGAGCAGCCTTTTTATCAATTACAACTGAAAAACTATTAAAATCAATATCTCCTCTTTCATCCACAACTATACGATAAAGGCAATCACTGCTTTGAAGATACAACGCACCTGCGATATAACCGCTAATTGATAACTGCCTGTCTGTTTCAAAAAGAGGAAGCATCGATGCATAATCACTATCAAGATATATAAATCTGTTTTCCTCATCTAATGGTTTGTCCCAAAAGAATTTGTATGCAGCATAATTAAAATATATATCATCATTTTTACTGCATTCAAAAGGCAGATATTCTGTTGGCAGAGTTACATAGCAGCCCCAGCCATAAAAGCTGTATTCGGCATCACTTTTTCCAATTGAATTATTACTTACATCAGACTGTGATGACGAGGCTTCGGCATAGTAGTTTCTCATATAAGCCTTATAAATTTCAACGCCTATTTTTAAGCTGCTAAGCAAAACTGCAGTAAGCATAATGCCTGTTGCTAAACCGATAGCAAAATACTTTACGGCTTTTTTATCCTTTAAAAAAGAGCGGAAGTTTTTCAAGATAAACAATATCCTTTCTGTCTGCCGCATCACCTTCGGCAAGAGGCGCGGCACAGGCAACAATATTTCCGTTAAATGCTTCAACAACCTTTACTGCGGCAGCAAGTGAATCGCCTGTTGAGATAACATCGTCAACAACCAAAACACGCTTACCCTCAAGCAAATCTCCATCCTCATGACCAAGATAGAGATACTGCTGATTTTGTGTAGTTATAGAGCTTACAGGCACAGCAACAGGATTATCCATATAAACCTTAATACCCTTGCGGATAACGATATACTTCTTTCCGCTCTGTCTGCTCATTTCATAAGCAAGCGGAATACTTTTTGCCTCAGGCGTTACTATATAATCAAATTCAGGACATTTTTTTATAAGTTCTGCAGCACATTTTTCAGTTAACTCAACATCACCGAAAAGAATAAATGCGGCAATATCCAACTTATCATTTACGGCGAATCTCTGCAAATCTCTTTCAATCCCTGCAATTTTCAGCTTATAGGTTTCACTCATATGATATTCTCCCCTAATTCAGTTCCGCCGATTACGTGAAAGTGCAGGTGCAGAACTGTTTGCCCTGCATCCTTACCGCAGTTGCTGATTACTCTATATGAATCAATACCCTGTGATTTTGCAATTTCAGGTATTTTTTCAAAAATATGAGCAACATATTTGCTGTTTTCAGCAGTTACATCATTAACAGAGCCTATATGCTCTTTAGGAACAACAAGAAAATGAACAGGAGCAACAGGATTAATATCCTTAAAAGCATAAATCATATCATCTTCATAAACCTTTGTACTTGGAATATTTCCATTTAAAATTTCACAAAACAAACACATAGCTGCACCTCATTAAGCCATAAAGCCTTTAATAATATCACAAGCAGAATTCAACGCATCATCAAGCTTGGAAATATCCTTTGCACCTGCCATTGCAGAATCTGGACGTCCGCCGCCTCCGCCGCCTGCAAGCTTAGCTACCTCTCTTACAACATCGCCTGCTTTAACACCTCTGGCAATAGCTCCTTTACCGCAAACAGCAACTATTGAAGCCTTTTCACCGTTAACACCTGCAATAACACCAACAACGTTGTCAGCCTTATTTTTAAGATCATCACCCATTGAACGAAGTGCATCGGGCGTTGTGCCGTCAAGCTTAGCAATATAAACCTCAAGTCCGTTAACATCAACAGGCTTGCTGAACATATCTGCACTCTTAAACTTAGTAATCTCTGCATTAAGAGCCTGAATTTCTTTATCCTTAGCTTTATTATCGGCAACAAGTGATTCAATCTTTTCTTTTACATCACTTATACCTGTTTTAAGTGCAGCAGCAGAAAACTTAATAAGTGCTTCGCTTGCCTGATAATTTGCAAGAAGATTCGTGCCTGTAACGGCTGTTATACGGCGAACACCAGCTGCAACAGAGCTTTCCCCTGTAATCTTGAACAAGCCTATCTGACCGCTGTTTGATACGTGAGTACCTCCGCAGAATTCCGTTGAAAAATCACCTGCTTTAACTACTCTTACAATATCACCGTATTTTTCACCAAAGAGCATCATAGCACCCATTTTTTTAGCTTCTTCAATCGGCATTTCAAGACTCTCAACCTTATTTGCACCTAAAATAAAGTTGTTAACAAGCATCTCAACCTGACTGATTTCCTTAGCAGTAAGTGCATTGAAATGTGTAAAGTCAAAACGTACCTCACGTTCATTAACAAGCTGACCTGCCTGTTCAACATGATTACCGAGTACCTCACGCAGTGCAGCCTGAAGAAGATGAGCGGCAGTGTGGTTTCGCATAATCATATTTCTGCGTTCAGCATTAATTGAAGCTTTAACCGTATCACCAACGCAAATAACACCTCTGTCTACCTTTCCGGAATGAAGGAATATAGCATCAGCATTTTTTGCGGTATCTGCAACAAGGAATGTACCATTATCTGTGCTGATAACACCGCTGTCACCAACCTGACCGCCTGATTCTGCATAGAAAGAGGTTTTATCAAGAACAATAATTCCCTCTTCGTCTGCACCAATCATATCTTTAAGCTCACCGTCTGCAACAACAGCCTTAACGGTTGCAGTGCATTCATAGTCTGTATAACCTACAAATTCAGTTGCCTGTGCATCAATTTTAACATTTTCGCTCTTCCACGCATCCGTATCAGAATCTTTTCTTGCGGCACGTGCAGTACGCTTCTGATTTTCAAGAAGTGCATTGAACTTATCCTCATCAACAGTAATACCGCGTTCTTCAAGAATATCCTTAGTTAAATCAAGCGGGAAACCATAGGTGTCATTCAGCTTGAAGGCATCTTCACCGCTGAACACCATACCCTCCATTTTATCAATATATTCCTCAAGAAGAGCAAGACCGCTGTCTATCGTTTTTCCGAAGGATTCCTCCTCAGCAAGCATTACCTTAGTAATAAGTTCACGCTTTGTATCAAGATAATCGTAAGCGGTAAGATTTTCATCAATAACAGTATCAACAACCTTATAAAGGAACGGCTTATTAACACCTAAAAGTCTGCCGTGACGGCAGGCACGTCTTATAAGACGGCGAAGAACATAACCCCTGCCGTTGTTTGACGGAATTACACCGTCACCAATCATAAATACAGAAGAACGGATATGGTCTGTAATAACACGAAGTGAAATATCATTTTTCTCATCATCGTGGTAATTCACGCCTGCAATTTCAGAAATCTTTTTCATAATATTCTGAACTGTATCAACCTCAAAAAGGTTATCGACACCCTGCATAATACAAGCAAGACGCTCAAGACCCATGCCTGTATCAATATTTTTCTGTGCAAGCTCGGTATAATTGCCGTTTCCGTCATTGTTAAACTGACTGAAAACATTATTCCAAATTTCTGTATAACGGTCACACTCGCATCCCGGTGCACAATCAGGCTTTCCACAGCCGTATTTCTCTCCGCGGTCAACATAAATTTCACTGCAGGGACCGCAGGGACCCTGGCCGTGTTCCCAGAAATTGTCTTCTTTTCCAAGTCTTACAATATGTGAAGGATCCACCCCGATTTCTTTAGTCCAAATATCAAAGGTTTCATCATCATTTTCATAAATAGTAACCCAAAGCAAATCAGCAGGTATTTCAAGCACATCCGTGCAGAATTCCCAAGCCCATTTTGTGGCTTCGTGCTTAAAATAGTCACCAAAGCTGAAGTTGCCGAGCATTTCAAAATATGTGCCGTGACGTGCAGTTTTGCCAACACGCTCAATATCAGGTGTTCTGATACATTTCTGGCAGGTTGTTACACGATTAGACGGAGGTGTAACCTCTCCTGTAAAAAACTTTTTCATAGGTGCCATGCCTGAGTTTATCAGGAGCAGGCTTTTATCGTTATTTGGTATGAGAGAATAACTTGGCAGGCGAAGATGCCCCTTACTTTCGAAAAATGATAAATACTTCTCTCTTAAATCATTTAATGATGTCCATTCCATTATTTGTTACCTCAGTTTCTGAAAAATGAGAGTGACAATATTTATGCACTCTCTAAACAAAATTTCAAGGGCAACTGTAAGGAGTTGCCCTTAAATTTTCGTTGATTAGAGTTTGTCTACAAGATTTTTAAGCTCAATCATTTCTTCTTTAGTAAACGTTAAGCCCTTGCTCATCTTTGAATGATCCGGTGACCAATCTCTAACATCTATCTTTGGTTCACGACCATTCCATGAAATCATATTAACTTCTCTTGTCCATCCACGTGCGGTTTCAGAAATTACACCAACATGCTCTGTGATTTCATATTTGATTTCCGGCATTGTTCTTCCTCCTTTTCCTAATGTATTTTATTTTAAATCACTAAATTTTGAAATTATTTGATATTTTCCGCAATTTCCTTTGTATCTCTTGCAATCATCAATTCTTCATTTGTTGCAAGAATGAAAACTCTTACCTTGTCTGTTGGTGAAGTAAGCTCTGCCTCAGCACCCTTAACGGTTTTCTGGTTTACCGACTGATTGATTTCAATTCCGAGATAGCCGAGATATGAGCAGATTTTTGAACGAAGCCAGAAGCCGTTTTCACCGATACCTCCGGTGAAAACAATTGCATCAACGCCATTCATTGCAGCAACATAAGAGCCTATATATTTCGCAATCTGATATGCCTGCATTTCATGAGCAAGAATAGCTCTTTGATCACCCTCGTTCTGCTTCGCAAAAACATCACGGTCATCAGAAAAGCCGCCTGAAATAGCACTTACACCTGACTGCTTATTGAGTATTCCCTCAACTTCCTTAGGAGAAAGATCCAACTTTTCCTGAAGGAAAGTTACAACAGACGGATCAACACCGCCTGAGCGTGTGCCCATCATAAAGCCGTCAACAGGAGTGAAGCCCATTGATGTATCAAAAACCTTACCGTATTTAACAGCAGCTATTGATGAACCATTTCCGAGATGGCAGGTAATAATCTTGAGCCTGTCTAATTTTTCTCCCATAAATTCAGCACATCTCTGGCTTACAAATTTATGTGATGTTCCGTGGAAGCCATAACGGCGGATTCCGTACTTCTCATAATATTCATAAGGAACAGCATACATATATGCCATTGGCGGCATTGTGCTGTGAAATGCAGTGTCAAATACTGCAACCTGCGGCACATCAGGACCAACAACAGAAAGACAAGCCTGATAGCCTTGAAGGTTTGCAGGGTTGTGAAGAGGAGCAAGAGGTGCTAATTCTTCAATATCAGAAGCAACCTTATCTGTGATAAGCACGCTTTTTGTATATCTGTCTCCGCCCTGAACAACACGATGACCGATTGCATCAATTTCACTGAAGGAATCAAGCACCTTATGGTCGCCTGATGTCATAAGTTCTTTAACAGTATTGAATGCATCAACGTGATCTTTAACTTCCTTATCAAAGATAATCTTATCCTCACCTGTTTTTGTATAAATAATATTGTTTTCGCCGCCGCTGATATGAGCGCCTATTCTTTCAATCGTACCTTTGCAAATTACCGACTCGTTATCCATATTGATTAACTGAAATTTGAGTGATGAACTGCCACAGTTGATAACAAGAATTTTCATAAATATTATCCTCCGTATATTGCAATTTAATTAATATATATTA
>CAJTMQ010000028.1 GCA_910577215.1 uncultured Eubacterium sp.
ACGCCGATAACGGACATTTTTCCTGTTTTCTGCAAAATCACCATAATAATAAAGGAAAGCAGTCCCCCTGCAAGACTGAAAAGCATTGTAGATACACCGCCGAATGTTAATCCTGCAAGAATAATTCTTATTACTGCAATAATCAGTGCATATTTTTTCGGGAACAGATAAATTGCAGTTACAACAACAAGATTTGCTAAACCAAGCTTAATACCCGGAATTCCGATACCAATCGGAATAAAGCTTTCAAGATATGAAAAAACAAATGCCAGTGCAATCATCAAGCCGAACAGGGCAATCTTTTTGGATTTATTGCTCATTTCGCCACCCCGTCTATATCACTTTCAGCATCAGAAACAATCGTAATAATCACCTTATTAGGCAGACATATGATTGATTCATTATTTTTGCTTATACTTCTGTGATTAACACAGATTTTGTCAGGGCAGTCAGCTGAAATCATTTTCGCCTCACCGTTTTCAATTTTAAGCGTATTTGTAACTTCGTTTTCTATCTCAATATCATAAACGGTATCTTCAGCTAAAGAAAGCTGAACCACTGTTTCACCATTCACCTCAACAACAGCGTATTCCCCTGCCGTACTAAAGACATTGATACAAAGCAGAAAAACGCCGGCAGCCAACAGTGCTGCTGTAATCAGAATTATATCCCATTTTCTAAGCAATTTCTTCTTCATATCATTTTACCGCATAATTCTTAAAATTATCAGAATATGTAATCTCCCCGTTTTTATCAACCCACATTGCTTCAGTATCACTCATACCGTTCACTAAATTCAAACCGTCTTCTATACGCATATTAAACAGAGCTGTTGAAAGCATATCCGCATATGCAGAATTCTTTGAAACAACTGAAACTGAGCTCATAAAATCGGCAGGCATAAGCGTTTTTGGATTAATAATATGGCAATAATTCACACCGTCAACCGTATAATAACGCTGATAATCTCCGCTGGTTACCACCGTATCTTGAGCAGAGGCATTGATCTTTGCGATATAGTCTGTATTGTTCTTCGGATTTTCAATACCGATAACAAACGGCGTATTACCGTCATCATTCTTAAAGCCTATTGTTTTTACATTTCCGCCAAGTGAAATCACGACGGAAGTCCAAATCTTATTCTGCACAATATATTCACTGATTTTTTCTGCAGCATAACCCTTTGCTATTGCACCCGCATCAAGCTGCATTTCAGCATCGGCAAAATAGACCGTCATATTCTCTTCATCAAGAATAAGCTTATCAATATCCGTATGCTCTGCCTTTTCTTTTAAAAGCTCCATATCAGGCAAAGATGCACTGCCTGGATTTTCTATTCCGTTTTCCCTTTCAATATGCCACACCGAAAGCACCGAACCCATACATATATTCACTCTGCCTTCGCTTATCTCATAAACCTCTTTTCCGAAAAGCAGCAATTCCATAATCCTTTTATCTACCTCTACAGGTGCTTTTGCCGCATTTTCATTAATATATTTCAGGTTTACAACACCGTCATAATCTTCATAAATATCATAAAGCTGTGCGTAAGCCTTCAGTTCATTATAAAACTGACTGTAATGCTCGTTAAAGGAATGCTCTGAGCTGTCATAAGCTGTTACTGATGAAACTGTATCAAACAAATCAATAAACGAATTTGTATATCGCTTTTGTGAACTCTGAAGTGAACATGCTGAAAGGCAAAATAAAAAAGAAAGGGAGAGAAGTAATGATAAAAGCTTTTTCATAACCCTCCCCTCCTTTTAACTATTCAAATATTCTTATAACCTTGGTCGGGCATTTTTCTGCGCACAAACCACAGGAAACACATTTAGCATAATCAATTTTTGCTATGTTATTTTCAACTGTAATTGCATTTTCAGGGCAGTTACGCTGGCACATTCCGCAGCCAAGACAGCCTGCCTCACAGTTAACACGAACAGCCTTGCCCTTTTGCCTGTTTGTGCACTGAACACGATATTTGGAATCATACGGCACAAATTCAATAAGATTTTTAGGGCAAGCCTTGATACACTTACCGCAGGCAACACAAAGCTCACTTTCAATAACAGCCTTGCCGTTTACAATACGTATTGCCTTATTATCACACACGTGAACACACTCACCATAACCAAGGCAGCCGTAAGCACAGGTTCTTGTTCCCTCACCCGGAGCTACACTTACTGATTTACAGCTTTTTGTGCCGAAATAGTTGTATGTCTGCTTTCTTTTATCACACGTGCCTGAACACTTAACATACGCAGTCTGCCTGATAAATTCGCCTGCTTCAGCACCCATTATTTCAGCAATTTTTTCTGCACCTGATTTTCCTGCAGGCGGGCAGGCATTAATCGGAGCCTCTCCCTTAACAATAGCCTTGGCAAGAGCATCACAGCCTGCAAAACCGCAGGCACCGCAGTTATTTCCTGCAAGACTTTCACGCACCTGAATTTCTCTTTCATCAACATCAACGTGAAAGATTTTTTCTGCAATGCTGAGAAGAATTGCTATTACAAGACCGACGGCTGCAACCACAGCGGTTGAAATCAAAATATTACTTAAGTTCATAACGGCACCTCCTACGCAAGCACATTAAAGCCGTAAAAGGCTATTGCCATAAGGCAGGATATCAGAAGAACTGCAGGTGTGCCCTTGAATGCCTTCGGCACATCATTATTTTCTGTTTTTTCACGAATACCTGCCATAATGATTATGGCAATCGCAAAACCGACAGATGTTCCTATACCTGTTACAACAGCAGTAACAAAATTATTACCCTCCTGTACATTTGTAATGGCTACACCCAAAACTGCACAGTTTGTTGTTATAAGCGGAAGATAAACACCAAGTGCCTGATGAAGCTTAGGAACAAACTTTTTGAGGAAAAGCTCAATAAGCTGCACAAGAGCAGCAATAACCAGAATGAAAATAATCGTATTAAGAAATGTTATATTCAGCTTTTCAATAACAAAGGTGTAAAGCAGATTGGTAACGGCACTTGCAATTGTAATAACAAATATTACCGCGCCGCCCATACCTGCTGCTGTTTTAACATTTTTGGAAACACCTAAAAACGGGCATATTCCAAGAAACTGACTTAATACAACATTATTTATAAGAGCCGTTGTAAGAAGAACAAGAAATAAAGTTTTAACCATTATTTTTCACCCTCCTTATCCTTTTCCTTGCAAAGTGATTTGCAGTTTGCACAGTCACCGCCGCACATTGTGTCTTCCTTAACGTGACGGTTTGCACCTTTAACGCCAAGTTTATTCTGAAGCGCACACAAAAATGCAAGCACAAGAAATGCACCGGGAGCAAGAACAAATATTGAAATGCCCTCATAGCTCTTGGGCAAAACCTGCAAACCGAAAATTGTGCCAACACCTATAATTTCACGAACAATACCAATAGCGGTTAAACCAATCGTAAAACCGAGCCCCATGCCTATACCGTCAAAAATTGAAGGAATAACCTTGTTTTTTGAAGCATAGCTTTCTGCTCTGCCAAGAATTATACAGTTAACAACGATAAGCGGAATATAAATACCGAGTGAATCATAAAGCGATGTAACATATGCGTGAAGCAGCATCTGAACAATTGTTACAAATGAAGCAACAATAACTATGTAAGCAGGCATTCTTATACCATTAGGAATTACCTTGCGAAGCAGAGAAATCATAAGATTGCTCATTACAAGCACTGCAGTTGTTGCAAGACCCATTCCCAGACCGTTTACAGCCGATGATGTAACTGCAAGCGTAGGGCACATACCAAGCATAAGCACAAAGGTAGGATTTTCTTTTATGATACCGTTATGCAGTCTTTCAAATACAGTTTTCATAATTAACCCTCCTTGAGCACATTGTTGTAAAACGCAAGTGCACCGTTAACAGCCTCTGTAACAGCGTTTGTTGTTACAGTTGCACCGCTGATTGCATCTATTTCGGAATCAGAGGCAGCGCCGCTTTTTGTGTATGTAATACCTGCAGCTGTTTTACCTGCAAACTGTGAGGTGAAAGAATCCTCCGTACACTTAGCACCAAGACCCGCCGTTTCACTATTTGATAAAACAGAAAAGCCCGTTATTGTTTCACTTTCGGTTGATATGCCTACAGCCGTTTTAATATCACCGCCGTAACCGCTTAGTGATGTTGCAGACATTACATAGCCGATAATATTACCGTTTTCATCCGTTGCGGCAAGAACATCATCAATGGTATATACTGCATCTGTTACAGCATACTGAGCAAGAAGTTCATCCATATTATCAAGTGATTTAAACTGTGCACCTTTAAAAACAGTTTCATATGCCTGCTGACGTGCTTTTTCCTCAGCCGCAGCAATAGGCTCTTTTGTTATTTCATTTACAAAGGAAAGAGCAAGCCCTGCAACGAAAGTTACGGCAAGCAGTGCCATGCAGTTTTTCAAAAATTTAGATTTCATAAACTACACCTGCTCTTTCTTTTTCATTCCGAATGCATTCGGAATCGTAATCTTTTCAATAAGAGGAACACAAAGGTTGCTTATAATAATTGCATAGGAAACACCCTCTGCACTTGAGCCGAGCACACGGAAAACAGCGGTTAAAAAGCCCAAAAGAATTCCGAATATAATCTGACCGCCTTTTGTTATAGGGCTTGTGGTATAATCCGTTGCCATAAATACTGCACCTGCCATAAGTCCGCCTGTTAAAAGCTGACCCAGCATATAATTACTGCTCGGTATACCGCTTGGAAGATTAAGCAGGAAAATAAACAGCATTGCAGAAGCAATATAAATTGCAGGTATTCTTATTGAAATGACCTTTCTTACAAGCAGATATACAAAACCAAGCAGTATGGCAGCACAGGAAACCTCTCCTATACAGCCATTATGTAAGCCAAGGAACATATCCAGAAGATTAACGCTTTCACCTGCTTTAAGACCTGCAAGCGGAGTTGCCGAGGAAACACCGTCAACTGCAAAATCAGTCATTCTTGATGCAAAAGAAATAAGCAAAAAACATCTTGCACCAAGTGCAGGGTTCATAATATTCTGACCTATTCCGCCGAAAAGCATTTTGATAACGATTATTGCAAACACACCTCCGATTACAGGCACCCACCATGCTACGGTCGGCGGCATATTAAGGGCAATTATAAGTCCTGTAACAACCGCACTTAAATCAAAAACAGTAATCGGCTTTTTTACAATCAGCTCAAAAACAATTTCACTGGCAACACAGCTTAAAACCGATGCAATAATAATAACAAGTGCATTTATTCCGAAATGCCAAACACCGAATGCCAGCGTTGGCAGCAGTGCAATGCATACATCAAGCATTATTTTTGTTGTGGAGCTTTTATCCCTTACGTGAGGGGAAACTGATACATTATACATACATATGCCCTCCCTATTTCGCATTTTTCGTTTCCCTTACCGCAGCTTTGGCAAGCTTGAAGGTTTGGGTAAGCGGTCTTTTAGCAGGACAAACATAGGTACAGCAGCCGCACTCTATACACTCCATACCATTTAAGGTTTCAAAGCGTTCATAATCCTCTGCCTTTGCTGCTGCAGCCATAAGCTGAGGAACAAGCTTCTCAGGACATGCACCAACACACCTTCCGCAATGAATACATGCGGTGGTTTTCATTTTCTCAACATCATCACTCGTTATTGCAAGAACTGATGAAGAGGTTTTGATAACAGGAAAATCAAGTCCTGTCATAGCCATACCCATCATCGGTCCGCCTGAAATAAGTTTGACGGTTGTATCCTTCAGACCGCCGCAGCTTTCCATTACATATGAAAAGGAAACACCAAGAGGGGCCTCTACATTACAGGGGGTGTTTACACCGTCACCCGTAATGGTAATAACCTTTTTTATAAGCGGTATATTATTGCATACTGCATTATAAACGGCATACACGGTTGCCGTATTTATAACCACAACACCTGCATCTGCAGGAAGCATATGAGAATTAATTTCCCTGCCTGTAACAGAAGCAATGAGTCTTCTTTCACCACCCTGCGGATAACGTGTTTTAAGGCTCATTGTGCTTATTCCGTCAAGCCCCTTGCACTGCTCTTCAAAAATCTTCACAGCATCAGGCTTATTATCCTCAATTGCAATAACAGCCTTTGCATTCGGAAACAGACGCAAAACAATGGAAACACCTGTTAAAATGTTGCCTGCACGTTCAACCAAAAGACGGTAATCCGAAGTAAGATAAGGCTCACATTCCGCCGCATTAACAATGATATAATCAATGCTGTCCTTATTTTTAGGAGAGAGCTTAACGCCTGTAGGAAAGCCGGCTCCGCCCAGACCGACAATGCCGCTGTCTGAAATAATTTTAACAATTTCCTCTTCAGATAATTCATCAGGATTTCTTGGCTCGCCAAAGCCCGGCAGGCATTCATCCTGAAAATCATTTTCAACAGTAATTGCAAGCGACGGTGTGCCGCTTATCATAGGGCACTCCTCAATTGCTTTAACCATGCCCGAAACAGAGCTGTAAACAGGACTTGAAATGAACGAAGCCGCTTCGGCAATTTTCATACCCTTGAGCACCCGATCACCAACCTTAACAACAGGCTTTGCGGGAGCACCAATGTGCTGACTCATAGGAAAAACCATGAATTCAGCAGGCTTTAACTCGGTAATCTTCATATCCTGCGAATATGCCTTGCCCTCAAACGGGTGAACACCGGATTTAAAGGAACTTTTTTTCATATTCTCCATTGCCTTTCTGCCCACAAAATTAAAAAAGCTATACGTAGCTTGCAGGTGGGCTTACAAGTCGTATAGAATTTAGCCATAGAAACGGCAATATAATTCATATATTGATATTTTTCACAGGTTAAACCTTTGTTTTTTAATTCTAACATAAATAAGATACCTTTTCAATAGATATCAGCATCAAAAAATCTAAAAATATATATTAAAATAAACCATAAAAAGTTTGCAAAAACGCTTTACAAATCGGGTTTAATATTGTATATTGTCCTCGGATGGTATTCTTATATGAAACCGTACCGTACCTAATATTTTATTCATACTATTTTAGAAAAACCTGAATTGCCATGCAATCGGGATTTTTATACATAGATTTAGGAAGTGGTATGATGAAAATCAAAAAATTATCTATAGGATTCATCGGTGCGGGCAGAGTAGGAATAACTCTTGGCCGCTATTTTTTTGCAAAAAATCAAAAAATAGCAGGGTATTACAGTAAAACCTACAGTAATACCCGTCAGGCTGCAGAGTTTACGCAAAGCACCGCCTGCCGTTCAGTTGAAGAAATTTTAAATCAAAGCGAAATCGTATTCATAACTGTTCCGGACAGCAACATTTATGAAGTTTATTTACAGCTAAAAAATTATGATTTACGGAATAAAATATTATGTCATTGCAGCGGGGCTCTTTCAGCCGATATTTTCAATGATATATACGCACTGGGTGCATACGGCTTTTCGGTTCACCCTGTTTTTGCAATAGACGATAAAACGGAATCATACAAGGATATGCCAAATGCCTTTTTTACAATTGAGGGCAGTAATGAAAAAATGTATGTAATTGAAAATTTGCTTCAGGAGCTTGGAAACAATTATCAGATTATTGAGGCGAATCAGAAACAGCAGTATCACACAGCACTTGTTATGGCAAGCAATCTTGCAATCGGGCTGTATCATATGTCTGCAAAGCTGCTTGAGGACTGCGGTTTTGACGAGGAAGCGGTTCAAAATGCTCTGTCCCCTTTATATCTGTATAATGCAGTAAACTTATCTGAAAAAGGCTGCTGCCAAGCTTTAACAGGTCCGATAGACCGTAATGATTTAAGCACTGTTCAAAAGCATATAAATGTGCTTGAAAGCTTCGGCAATGAAGAATACTTAAGCACATATAATGCATTATCACGTGAGCTTATTAAAATCGCAAAACAAAAATATCCCGATATGAATTACAGTGAGATGGAAAACCTATTGTCCTCACCTAATTCATAAAACAAACAAGGAGAACTTTTACAGATATGAAAAATACAGTTTTAACGTTTGCAAAGGCAAAAGAGGACGGCACAAAAATCTCAATGCTCACTGCCTATGATTATTCAACCGCAAAGCTGATGGACGAAGCAGGAATCAACTCCATCCTTGTCGGTGATTCCTTGGGAAATGTTGTACTTGGATATGAAGATACCATATCCGTAACAATGGAGGATATGATACATCACACAAGAGCAGTATCAAGAGGGGCGAAAAATGCACTTGTTATTGCCGATATGCCTTTTATGTCTTACCAGACCTCCGTTTATGATGCGGTAGTTAACGCAGGCAGATTAATGAAGGAAGGCAGAGCAAATGCTGTTAAGCTTGAGGGCGGCACCGAGGTTGCCCCACAGATTAAAGCCATTGTAGATGCAGGTATTCCCGTATGCGCCCATATCGGACTTACTCCGCAGTCAATAAACAGGCTTGGCGGAAACAAGGTGCAGGGAAAAAGCGAAGCTGCTGCTAAAAAATTATTGGCTGATGCCCTAGCCATTCAGGAGGCAGGTGCTTTCAGCGTTGTTATAGAGGCAGTTCCGAAAAAGCTTGCAGAATTAATCACCAATAAACTTGATATTCCTACAATCGGCATAGGCGCAGGAAACGGCTGTGATGGTCAGGTGCTTGTTTATCAGGATATGCTTGGTATGTTTTCCGATTTCACACCGAAGTTCGTTAAGAAATATGCAAGCCTTGGAGAAATAATGACTGCCGCATTCAGGCAATATGATGAAGAGGTAAAAAACACCTTCTTTCCATCTGAAGAACACACATACAAAATTGATGATGAAATTATAGAAAAATTATATTGATATTGAAGGTTTTTAATTATGATTAAAGTGGTACATACAATTAAAGAAGTAAGAGAACAGGTTTCAGAGTGGAGAAAGGAAGGACTTTCAATCGGTCTTGTTCCGACTATGGGTTACCTGCACGAGGGTCACCAAAGTCTTATCAAAAAATCGGTTGAGGAAAACAGCAGAACAGTCGTAAGCATTTTCGTAAATCCCATGCAGTTCGCTCCTACCGAGGACCTTGAAAGCTACCCGAGAGATCTGAACGCAGATGCAAAGCTGTGCAACGAAACAGGTGCCGATTTAATCTTTAATCCCGAGCCTGAGGAAATGTATAAAAACGGCTTCTGCTCCTTCGTTGACATGACAGGACCAACCAAAGAGCTCTGCGGAAAAAGCAGACCTATTCACTTCAGAGGTGTATGCACTGTTGTAAACAAGCTTTTTAACATAGTTACACCTGATAAGGCTTATTTCGGTCAGAAGGATGCACAGCAGCTTGCCGTTATTAAAAGAATGGTTGCTGATTTGAATATTCCTATAGAAATCGTGGGATGTCCTATTATCCGCGAGGAAAACGGACTTGCAAAAAGCTCAAGAAACACCTATCTTAACGAAGATGAAAGAAAAGCCGCCCTTATATTAAGCAAAACCATTTTTATGGGTCAGAAGCTTGCCCAAAACGGCTTAACAGATGCAAAAGAGCTTATTTCAAAAATGAAAAGGAATATTGAAACCGAGCCGCTTGCAAAAATTGATTATGTTGAAGCCGTTGATTTTGATACAATATCAATTACAGATAAAATTAAAGAAAACACATTGGTTGCAATGGCAGTTTACATTGGCAAAACAAGACTGATTGATAACTTCATTGTACCCAACGAATAAACAGGAGAGCAGCAATATGTTGGTTAATATGCTTAAAGGAAAAATTCACCGTGCAACCGTCACACAGGCAGAACTTAACTATGTCGGCAGCATAACGGTTGATGAGGAGCTTTTAGAGGCTTCGGGAATTCATGAATATGAACTGGTGCAGGTTGTTAATATAAACAACGGCAGCCGATTTGAAACATATACGATTGCAGGTGAAAAAGGCAGCGGCGTAATCTGCCTTAACGGTGCAGCCGCAAGGCAGGCACAAACGGGTGACAAAATAATCATTATGGCATATGCAATGATGACGGAAGAAGAAATAAAAAAATATCCGCCTAACATCGTTTTTGTTGATGATGAAAATAAAATTGTAAAAAAAACAACATATGAAAAGCACGGCCTGCTTAAGGATATGTGAGGATAACTTTATGCTTAAAGGAAAAACAGTTGTTTTGGGAATTACGGGAAGCATTGCCGCATACAAAATGGCTAATGTTGCAAGTGCACTTGTTAAGGACGGTGCAGATGTTCACGTTGTTATGACAAGGAATGCAACAAACTTCATAAATCCCATAACATTTGAAACACTTACAAATAACAAATGCCTTGTTGATACGTTTGACAGAAACTTTCAGTTTCACGTAGCTCATGTATCCCTTGCACAAAAGGCAGATATTATGCTCATTGCACCTGCATCGGCAAACATAATAGGAAAAATGGCAAACGGTATTGCAGACGATATGCTAAGCACAATGGCACTTGCAGCAACCTGTAAAATTATTGTTTCCCCTGCTATGAATACACAAATGTTCAAAAATGCAATCGTGCAGGATAATATAGAAAAACTAAAAAAATACGGCTTTGAAATCATTAATCCCACCGTTGGTCGCCTTGCCTGTGCAAGCGTTGGCGAGGGCAAATTGCCTGACGAGGAAATACTGCTTGAGCATATAAGGCAGAAAATTCAGTATGACAAGGATATGGAAGGTCTTCATATTGTAGTTACAGCAGGTCCAACCATCGAAAAAATAGACCCTGTAAGATACATCACAAATCATTCAAGCGGCAAAATGGGCTATGCAATTGCCGAAGCCGCTGTAAAAAGAGGTGCAAAGGTCACTCTTATTTCAGGGAAAACAAATATTAAACCGCCGATGTTTGCTGATGTAGTAGACATTGAATCCGCAGAGGATATGTATAACGAAGTCATCAATAATATGGACAAGTGCGATATATTGATTAAAGCTGCCGCAGTGGCAGACTACACACCAAGCGTATTCTGTGATGAAAAAATAAAGAAAAGTGAAAATGATTTTCACATCGAATTAAGCAGAACAAAGGATATCCTTAAAGCAATCGGCGAAAAGAAAAGAAGCAATCAGGTTATCTGCGGTTTTTCAATGGAAACAAGCAATTTAATCGAAAATTCAAAAAAGAAGCTGATTTCTAAAAACTGCGATATGATTGTTGCAAACAATCTTAAAGATGAAGGTGCGGGCTTTGGAGTTGATACAAACAAAATCAGCATTATTACAAAAGACAGCACAATCGAACTTGATGTGATGACAAAAAAGCAGGCAGGCTTTGAAATATTATCCCATGCACTTGGTATATACAGAAATAAAGAAGGAAAATTCTAAAATGCTTCTTGGAATTGATATAGGAAACACAAATGTGGTGTGTGCTCTGATAGACAACGGCACAATACTTCGCACACACAGATTTTTAACAAAAAAAAATGCAACGTCCGAATATTATGAAAACAGTCTTAATAAGATCCTTGCACAGGAACAACCGCAGAGTATCATTATTTCTTCAGTTGTTCCGGAAATCAACGAACAGATTAAGAATGTCTGCACAAATATTACAGGCACTCCCCCTTTATTTGTAAGCAGCAGGCTTAATACAGGGCTTCATATTAAATATGATTATCCTGAAAAACTCGGAGCAGATTTAATCACCGGCGCAGCAGGTGCCGCCGCAAGATATAAAGCACCCGTAATCATAGTGGATATAGGTACAGCAACCACTATTTCCGTTGTTAACGAAAACAATGATTACCTGGGAGGATTGATTGCACCCGGTCCCGCAACCTCAATGAAAGCATTAAGCAATGCAGCTTCACTGCTTCCCGAAATAGAGCTTATACCAACCGATAAAACAATAGGTACGAACACATCCGATTGTATGAAAATCGGAATTCTTACTGCTCACGCCGCCATGATCGACGGTATGATAGACCGAATCAAGCAAGCAATCGGTATTCCTGATGCAAAAATCATTGCCACAGGCGGTCCTGCAAAAGATATCATTTCTATGTGCAAAACTGAAATTATTTATGATAATAACCTGCTGTTTTACGGTTTATATGAACTGTATAAAATGAATAGCGGTAACTAAAAAAAACGTCTGTTTAAAACAGACGTTTTTTTATTGCTTATCATTCGGTAGTTTATGAACATTTTCCAAAGCATTGTAATTATCGGTTTCTTTATCATACACAAGAATCCTATCTAAACCATTGCTTACAAGATAGTGATTGATTTCTTCAATATTATATATATCGTTTTTGCCGCTTTCATTCACTCTGCCTGCAACAACCTTAAAATAATCTTCATCTTCAATAACAATCTTTTCAGAAGATACCAAAAAAGTATAATCATCAGCACTGCCCGACAATCCCAATTCTTCAGGTGTATATGATTTTATCAGGCTTAATGCGTTGGCATTATTGATGTCATCCTCATCATAAGGCTGAATTTCAACATTTGCCTTGGATTGTGATGAATGAATATCCGAAGTTATTGCATAACACCCCGAAAAACAAAATACAGTTGTTACTGATACAAGCACAAAAATGACAATTCTTTTAAAAAACATAATACCAACCTTTTAAAATCCGAATTCATTAAGTAATTTATCAATTTGGCTTTCACCAAAGACTCTGATTCCGTTATTGTAAAGCAAATCAGCTGTAAATCCATTTCCCTTTACAAGTTTCCCTGTAAAAGTACCGTCATAAACCATACCGAAACCGCAGGACGGACTTCTCTCTTTCAAAACGGCATAGCTGCAGTTGCATTCATTGGCAACATAAAGAGATTTTTCTGCACCGTCCTCATATTCCTTGGTATAATCCTTACCCTCTTTTGATACTGCCCTGCCATTTATAATTTCATTCGGCACTCTTGGGATAGGTAATCCTCCGAAGCATTCTGGACAGATTGGTACAAGCTCAAATTTTTCTTTAAGGTTATCCACCGCTTCACAAAAATTGTTGCCTCCGTTATATTTACAGTTTTCCCCTAAAAGGCAGGCTGAAACAATTATTTTAGGTTTTGCAGTATTAAAAATATATTTATCTATTGCGTGGGCTATTCCATCCTCACCATTTGAAAGGGTTTCATATTTTGCAGCTTCCTTGCATTCGGCTGAAGCGTTTGCCATAGCGATTCCGAGCCCTGCAAACTGCAGCATTTCAATATCATTATCTGCATCACCGAATGCCATAACCTCTTCTTGTGTAAAGCCAAGTTCTTTACACATCCCATTCAGAGCTTCGCCCTTATTAACACCTGCACTTGTCATCTCTATATCACCTGAAACAGGAGATGTTAAATCCAAACCGCCTAAAGCATATAACTGTTCTTTGATTTCATCATAATACTCGCCGTCAAAATAAAACAGATTTATTTTTTCTATTTCCGAATTTTTTGCAAAGTCACTTATACTATTATGATTTTGAATACTCTGCATATAGAATTCAAGAAATTCCTGCGGCAAATCCTTATTTTTGAAAAAGCCGGATTTGCTTTCCTGAGCGTGTGACAAACCGCTTGAATATACTTCATAATAAACAGGGTATCTTTCAAATATATCAACAATCTTTGACACAATATCTGCAGGTATCGGTTTGGTGTAAATGTTTTCGCCTTTACACCTATCAAGCACTGCTGCACCATTGGAATAGATAACATAATCAATAAAAGGCAGCTGTTTTAAAACGTTATTTATAACAGAAAGGGTACGGCCTGTTGCAATAACGGTTTTTATGCCCATTTCATTTGCTTTAATAAGTGCACTTTTCGTTTTTTCAGTAACTGTAATGTGATCCGGAGCCATAAGGGTTCCGTCCAGATCCATAGCAATTAGTTTAACTGACAAAATTAACCCTCCTAAAAGTAAATATAATATACAATTAGGGAAAGACGCAATGAATACGCTTTCCCTACCGCTTTATTATATTTCGTGTCTGTTTTTTACCTTAATTCTGTGCATTGCTCTTGAAAGATCCGCCTTTGAAATATTGTATTCCAACTGACTTTGCTTCTGCCTAAGCTTTTCCTCGGCACGTATTTTCGCTTCTTCTGCGCGCCTTTTATCTATTTCAATAGGCATTTCCACAGAAACGCAAACCACCTCAGCCTCATTATCAAGAAATTCAATAAAACCATCACCTATAAAAGCTTCTATAACAGAATCATCTGCCGCCTTTATCTTCATTTCTCCGCTTTCAATCGGAACAATGCAGTTTTCGTGACGAGGCAGAAAGGACATTTTGCCGCCGTCAATATACGGAATCGTAAGGCATTGGCATTCATCATCAAAGAAAACTTTATTGGATGCAACTATCCTCAGCTTAAAAGTTTTCAAAATTATGCCCCCTATCCGTTTATTTTAAAGTTTTTGCTTTTTCAAGCACATCGTCAATTGTGCCTGCATTAAAGAATGCTGCCTCCGGCACATCATCAAGTTCGCCGTCTATAATTGCCTTAAAGCCCTTAATTGTTTCAGCAACGGGAACATAAACACCCTTTAAGCCTGTAAACATTTCTGCAACGTGAAAAGGCTGAGAAAGGAATTTTTCTATTTTTCTTGCCCTGTAAACAGTTGCCTTATCCTCTTCAGAAAGCTCCTCCATACCGAGAATTGCAATAATATCCTGCAATTCCTTGTATTTCTGCAGATATTCCTGAACTCGCCTTGCAACATTGTAATGCTCCTCACCTACCGTGTCCGCTTCAAGAATACGGCTGTTTGATTCAAGCGGATCAACAGCAGGGTAAATTCCCTTTTCGGCAATCTTTCTTGAAAGAACTGTTGTTGCATCAAGGTGAGCAAACGTTGTTGAAGGAGCAGGATCCGTTAAATCGTCTGCAGGAACATAAACTGCCTGAACAGATGTGATTGAGCCGTTTTTGGTAGATGCAATTCTTTCCTGAAGTTCGCCTACATCTGTTGCAAGAGTAGGCTGATAACCAACAGCAGACGGCATTCTTCCAAGAAGTGCAGAAACTTCAGAACCAGCCTGCACAAAACGGAAAATATTATCTATAAACAAAAGTACATCCTGATGTGCAACATCGCGGAAGTATTCTGCCATTGTAAGTCCTGTTTCGGCAACACGCATACGTGCTCCGGGCGGCTCATTCATCTGACCGAAAACAAGTGCGGTTTTATTTATAACACCTGATTCCTTCATTTCATTCCAAAGATCATTACCCTCTCTTGAACGCTCGCCGACACCGGTAAAAATTGAATATCCGCCGTGAACGTTCGCAACATTGGTGATAAGCTCCTGAATAAGCACTGTTTTACCTACACCTGCACCACCGAAAAGTCCTATTTTGCCACCCTTAACATATGGCGTTAAAAGGTCAATAACCTTAATGCCTGTTTCAAGAATTTCAACAGTTGCCGACTGCTCCTCAAAGCTTGGCGGATTTCTGTGAATACCCCAATGCTCGGTATCTGATAAATCTTCAAGGTCATCTATGGTATCACCAACAACATTAAAAAGTCTTCCAAGACATTTTTTGCCTACAGGCACGGAAATTGCACCGCCTGTGGCAACAACCTCCATATCCTTATGAAGACCCTCAGAAGCAGCAAGCATAATACATCTTACCGTTCTGTTTCCTATATGCTGTGAAACCTCCATAACAAGCCTCTTGCCGTTAACTGTTACTTCTAATGCATCCTTTAATTTCGGAAGCTCATCTTCAAACTGAACATCAACAACAGGACCCATTACCTGAACTATTTTGCCATTATTCATTTAGGATTTCCTCCTAATCTAAACAACCGAAAAACGGTTTTTATCTTAATTATTCGTGATTTTTCTGTGCCCTTGAGCCTGCAATAACCTCTGTGATTTCCTGAGTTATTGCCGCCTGTCTTGCACGGTTATACTGAATGCTCAGCTGCTTTATCATATCAGTTGCTGCATCTGTTGCAGTCTGCATTGCAAGCATTCTTGAATTATGCTCACTGCAATATGATTCAATCAATGCACCGTAAATAAAGCCTGCAACATAATTCGGTACTATTTTATCAAAAACTGTTTGAACATCAGGTAAAAATGCAGCATTTTCATAATAATTATTCTTATCCCTGATTGCTATATGCTCCTCTTTAATCGGGAGTATTTTTGTACTTACAGGCTCAACATTCATTGAATTAATCATTTTGGTGTAAATAACATACACCTCATCAATTTTTTCTTCAAGGAATAAATCCGTAAGCTTTTCAGCTATATGCCTTGCACGGTTCATCGTAGGATTCTGAGCAGTGTAGTTGAAATGAATATCAATCGGAATATTTCTTTTTTCAAAGTAGTGCCTGCCTACCTGACCTACAACAAAGAGCATATCTTCCTCTTCATTTAGAACAAGCTCTTCCGCAATTTTTATAATATTATGGTTATAAGCACCTGCAAGCCCTTTATCCGCAGTAATTACAAGATAACCAATTTTTCTGTCCTTGCCCTTTTTCCATTCACGCTGATTGAAAAACCTGTTTCCAACCTCAGGGGCAATATTAAGAATTTTTGCAAGGCTATCCTGAATGAGCTGAAAGTACGGCTCAGTATTCAAAAGGCTTTTTCTTGCCTTCTGCATTTTTGAGGAGGATACCATATACATTGCATTCGTAATTTTTTTAGTATCCTTAATAGATTTAATTCTGCCCTGAATTTCTCTTGTATTAGCCATTATTCACCTTTCTGAAATCATCAAAAGCCTTAAGAATATCGGCTTTTAGCTTATCGTCAAGATCCTTCATGGTTTCTATTTCGTTTATAATTCCGATATGCTTATCCTCAAAGTATTCAAGAAGCTCTCCCTGAAGCTTTTTAATTTCATTTATCGGAACATCCGCAAACTTTTTGCCTATAGCACAAACAAGAGTAATAACCTGCTGTGCCAGAGAAAGCGGTTTTCCGAGAGGCTGCTTAAGAAGCTCCATAAGTCCCTTGCCGTAAGAAAGACCTGCCTTTGTTTCTTCATCCAAATCAGAAGAAAACTGAGTGAATACTTCCATTTCACGGAACTGTGCCAAATCAACACGAAGTGAGCCTGCTGCTTTCTTCATCGCCTTTGTCTGTGCGGCACCGCCTACACGTGAAACGGATAAGCCGACATTAACAGCAGGACGCTGTCCGCTGAAGAACAAGTCACTCTCAAGGAATATCTGACCGTCTGTAATAGAAATTACATTTGTTGGTATATACGCAGAAACATCTCCTGCCAGCGTTTCAATAATAGGAAGAGCTGTTATTGATCCTCCGCCGAGCTCATCGGAAAGACGTGATGAACGTTCAAGAAGTCTTGAATGCAGATAGAAAACATCACCCGGATATGCTTCACGTCCCGGAGAACGCTCCAAAAGAAGCGACAATGCACGGTAAGCAACTGCGTGCTTACTTAAATCATCATAAACGATAAGGCAATCCTTGCCCTTATGCATGAAGTATTCTGCAATTGCAGTTGCTGAATACGGTGAAATATACTGCAGAGATGCAGAGTCAGATGCAGTTGAACATACAACAATTGTGTATTCCATTGCACCGTTTTTTTCAAGCGTGCTTACAAGCTTGGCAACAGTAGATGCCTTCTGACCTATTGCATTATAAATACAGATACAGTCCTTGCCCTTCTGATTCAGAATCGTATCAAGTGCAATTGAGGTTTTACCTGTCTGCCTGTCACCGATTATAAGTTCACGCTGACCTCTGCCTATGGGAAACATGGAATCTATTGCAAGAATACCCGTTTGCAGAGGCTCTGAAACGGACTTCCTGTCTACAATAGACGGTGCTGTATTTTCAACAAGACGGTATTCATCCGCTGCGATTTCACCTTTTCCGTCTATTGGCTCACCCAGTGCATTTACAATTCTGCCTATAAAAGCATCACCAACAGGAACCCCTGCATTTTTATGTGTTCTTTTAACCCTTGTACCCTCGTGAATTTCACTGTCAGAACCAAAAAGAATACAGCCTACGGAATGCTTCTTTATATCCTGCACCATACCTTTTATTCCGCAGTCAAAAATCACGATTTCGCCATACATAACATGGTCTAAGCCGTGAATTGATGCAATGCCGTCACCAACACCTGTAACCGTTCCGATTTCTTCACCTGAGGTTTCAAAATCATAATCTCTTATTTCACTTTTAAGTATGGATATAATATTACCTGTATCAACCGAAGAGGCTTTTCTTGCATCATCAACGATTTTTTCCTTGATACGGGTTATTTTTGTTTTTAGGCTTCTGTCAAACTGCTTGTTGCCAATCTGAATAATAAAGCCGCCTATAAGACTTTCATCTTTAACTACTTTAATTTTTGCAGAGCCTGCATTTTCTTCTTTGCAGATAAATTCTTCTATTCCTCTAAGCTGTTGAGCATTCGGCTCGTTAACACAAACAACAGTTGCTCTTGCGATTCTGTTTTTCTTATCAAGTACTGCAGAATATGCCTCTATAACCTCACAGATACTTTCTGCCCTGCACTTTTCAGCAAGACCCAAAACAACGGGTTTAACTGATGAAGAAAAGATTTCACTTACAACTCTGCTCTTTTCCTCCGGGGAAACAGAGGGGCTGTTCAAAATCTGCATTAACTCATCAGAAGAAAAAAGAATTTCCTTTGCCCTGTCAAGCTCTGATACACTTACTTCATTTAAAAGCAGTGTATTTATATAATCATCAATTCTCTGACTCATTGCTTTCACTGCTTTCATTCAAAAATTCATCAAAAATATCACTGTTTGTTTCAGCAGAAACATTGGCTCCGATAACCTTTGCAGCCGCCTCCATTGCAAGATTTGCTATATCCTCTCTTGCCATACGGCGTTCATTTTCGCACTCTGTTTCGGCCTGCTTTTTTGCAACTGCCTTCAGCTTTTCTGCGTCTGCCTCTGCTTTATCAATGATTTTAGCATATTCAGCCTTTGCACTTTCCCTTGCATCGCTTATTATGCTTTCTGATTCCTCATTGATATTTTCAATTTTTTCTTCATACTGTTTTTTAAATTCAAGTGCCTGATTATTTGCATTTTCGGCATCATTGAATTGATTATCAATCATCTCTTTACGCTTGTCCATTACCTTCATAATCGGCTTAAATAAAAACCTTTTCATAAGCAAAAAGAATATAATAAGGTTTATAAGCATAAAAAGAAAATTCCAGTCAAACCTGAGCATAACCGTTTTTCCTTTCAGTGAATTTTAAAACTTGCTCTTATTTAAGCAGGAATATGATAAGAATACTTGCAACAAGACCATAAACCGCAGTTGCTTCTGCAAGTGCACTTCCAAGAAGAAGTGATGTTCTGATTTCACCTGCTGCTTCAGGCTGACGGGCAATTGCTTCTACTGCCTTACCTGTTGCAATACCGATACCTATACCTGCTCCTAAACCTGCCAATACAGCTATTGCTGCTCCTATTGCTACTCCCATAATATTTTCTCCTTTAACTATTTAATAATAATTTATCTATATTTATTCTACAGCTTCCTGAACATACATAGCTGTTAAGAATACAAAAATATATGCCTGTAAAAATCCATCAAACAAATCAAAATACAGGCTGAACGCCACCGGCACACCTATTTTAAGAAAGATAACGCTTTTTATAAGCTCCATAATAATAAATGCACCTAAAACATTTCCGAAAAGTCGCATACAGAGTGACAGCGGCTTTATAATCAGTTCAAGTAAATTAATCGGCGCAACAATTGCAACCGGCTTTGCAAAGGATTTCAAGTGACCTTTCAGTCCTCTTTCTTTTATTCCCGCAAACTCAACAAGAAGAATGCTTGTAATTGCCATAGCCGCAGTTGACTGCATACTTTTTGTCGGCGGTTTGAAACCGAATATTCCAACCATGTTTGCCGCACCTATAAATATTGCTATACTCATAAGCCACGGCATATACTTTTTACCTTTTCCGCACAGAATTTTATCAAAAAATCCAATAAGCTTATCCATACAAATCTCAAGAATCAGCTGGCGTTTTGATATTTTACCGTCAACCTTCAGATTTCGTGTAAGCAGTATTGCAGCAAGGGTTAAAACTGCCATTATTATCCAAGAAACAACTGTAGCTTCATCTACCTCAACATTTATAAAAGGAATTGTGAAAACAGTTTCTATTTCAAGCTGATCAATCAACTCTTCACGTATTCCCATTGCCACAGGCATTATAGGAAACATCGTCACAGAATCACCTTCTTTAACAATACATATCTTTAAAGCAATCTGCTTATAATTAAAGTATGTACATTTAATCTAACTGCAATTATATCACCCGAAATTTCTATTTTCAAGAAAATAAATTTAACAAAAAAATAAAAAACATAAAATTATTTTGGTAAAAGTCCAAAATTTTTATATAAAAATC
>CAJTMQ010000029.1 GCA_910577215.1 uncultured Eubacterium sp.
AAACTTTTCCATTATATACAACAAAAACCGCTGCACTAAACAGCGGTTTTTTCTTTAAATCTATCTTGAAAAATTTCTTATAATTTCTTCCAATTCTGCTTTATTCAAAACAGAATTTCCGGAAGAGGAATTAGCCTGGGGACTTCTTGCTGCACTGCTTTGAACATTTGTCTGCACAGCAGTATCCTGCTGATTTCTTTCACGCACCGCCTGTGCACGCTCTGCTTTTTGAGAACTGCTGTAAACATCAACAAATGATGTAACACGCGGTGAACCTGCCGTGCCGCCTGCCCTCTTCGGTATGTCAATATGCATTGTTCTGGAAGGCATACTGCCTGCTGTACTTTTAACTGCAGAAGGACGGGCTTTGTTTACTGCGCTTGCAACATTTCTTCTCGGTGCCGGTGTACCGACTGCACTGACTCTTGTACCATAAGAAGGGATATTTGCACCTGCCGCAATCTGCTTTTTACGCTGATCATTGTTATATACCGCAACCTCTTTTGCAATATAATTCTGATCATTTTTATCACCCTTGGTAATCTTTTCATAAAGAGCCGAAACGTCCTTAACATCACCCTGAGCAATTATCTCACCGTGGTTGAGAAGTATTGCCTTGTCACATATTGCTCTTACCTGCGCAATGCTGTGCGAAACAAAGATAACAGTAACGCCTTTGTCAAACATCGACTGCACTTTTTTAAGGCTTTTTTCCCTGAACTTCGCATCACCGACAGAAAGTACCTCATCAAGTATAAGCACATCAGGCTCAACAGCAGTTGCGATTGAGAAACCAAGGCGTGCCTTCATTCCCGATGAATAGTTTTTCAGGGGAACATTTATAAAATTCCCAAGCTCTGAAAAATCAACAATTTCTTTATATTTTTTCTCAATATACTCTCTTGAATATCCGAGAATTGCCCCATACAGGAAAATATTTTCCTTGCCAGAATAGTTAGGATCAAAGCCTGCTCCGAGTTCAAGCAGAGGTGCAACAACTCCGCACTTTTCAACCTTTCCTTTTGTTGGTTTATAAACACCTACAATGGTTTTAAGAAGCGTACTTTTACCTGCACCGTTAAAGCCTAAAATTGCAAGATGCTCGCCTTTTTTCACCTCAAAGCTGATATTTTTTAGAGCATCAAATTTTTTATATTCCAGCTTGCGGGTTAAAAGTTTTATGGCATATTCCTTAAGATTATCTACTTTTTCTTTATTAAGGTTGAATGACATAGATACATTCTTAACCGAAATAGCAACATCTTTATCCATTCTATTAATCGTCCTTTTATTTCACATATCTCAGCTTCGGCCTTTGAAGCTGAGATTAGTTATAAGCAGTGGAGATATTGCTTAATCTTCAAAAACAGCACCCTGTGAACCGCTTGTTACGTGCTGAGCATATCTCTTAAGGTAGCCGGTAAGTTCCTGAACAGGTGGCTGCCATTTTGCTTTTCTATCTGCAAGCACTTCATCGGAAACATTAACACGAAGCACTCTTGCAGGAATATCAATTTCTATTTCATCGCCGTCTTCAACAAGGGCAATAGTGCCGCCGACTGCAGCCTCAGGGCTTACATGACCGATTGAAGCACCTCTTGTTGCACCGCTGAAGCGTCCGTCTGTAAGAAGAGCAACAGAGTTTCCAAGACCCATACCGATAATTGCAGAGGTAGGAGAAAGCATTTCTCTCATACCGGGGCCGCCTTTCGGTCCTTCATAGCGGATAACAACAACATCACCCTCAACAACCTTACCGCCGTTGATAGCAGCAATAGCTTCTTCCTCACTATTATAACACTTTGCAGGGCCTTTATGCTGCATCATTTCAGGTACCACAGCACCTTTTTTTACTACTGAGCCGTCTTCGGCAAGGTTGCCCCAAAGAACGGCAATACCGCCGTCTGCTGAGAACGGAGCTTCAATTTTGCGGATAATTTCGCCGTCTGCATCCGGAGCCTGTGCAATTCTGTCTGCAACGGTTCCGCTTACCGTAAGTGCATCTGTATTAATCATTCCGCCCCTTGCAAGCTCTTTCATAACACCCTGAATGCCGCCAACCTCATTAAGATCTGTAATGAAAACAGAAGAAGCAGGGTTAAGCTTGCATATCTGAGGCGTTTTTCTGCCGTAAGCATCAAGAGTTGAAAGGTCTATATCGTGACCTGCCGCATGAGCAATTGCAGTTAAATGAAGAATTGTATTTGTTGAGCAGCCGATTGCCATATCCGTGCGCATAGCGTTTTCAATAGCTTTTTCAGTGATGATATCACTTGGCTTAATATCTTCTTTAAGCAAATCAAGAACACGCTCACCTGCCATTTTTGCAAGGCGAAGCCTTGCACTCATAACAGCCGGAATTGTACCTGAACCCGGAAGTGACATACCGATTGTTTCGGTTAAGCAGTTCATTGAATTAGCTGTGTACATACCGCTGCAGGAGCCGCAGGTCGGGCACGCGGAGAATGCACAGGATTCAAGATTTTCAAGGCTCATATTGCCGACATTGTACTTGCCTGAATATTCAAACATCTCGGAAAGACCGATACCTGTTTCTGTTTCTGTGCTTTTTCCGGGAAGCATGGGACCGCCCGAAATAAAGATACACGGAAGATTTAATCTGCAGGCAGCAAGAAGCATACCCGGAACAATTTTATCACAGTTAGGAATAAATACAATTGCATCAAGCGGATGAGCGGTAAGCATAACCTCAATAGAATCCGCAATAAGCTCACGTGAGCAAAGGCTGTATTTCATACCCTTATGGTTCATTGCAATACCGTCACAAACACCGATTGTATTGAACTCAAACGGAACACCGCCTGCATTTCTTATGCCTGCCTTAACCTGCTCCGCAATCTTATCAAGATGCATATGACCGGGAATATAGTCGCTTTTTGAATTAACAACAGCAACAAACGGTCTTTTCATTTCGAGTTCATCAATACCGAGAGCCCGCAAGAGAGAACGATGAGCAGCCCTTGAAGGACCCACTTTAATTAAATCTGATCTCATATTATTACATCTCCAATTTTCTAAAAAAATAAAAATATTTCAAATCAATTTGTTTTAATGTACAGAAAGGCACATTATAAGCTTTCTGTTATCCTATCACAATAGCCGTATAAAATCAAGGGAAATCAAAACATTTCTAATTGTTACCTACTATATAATTTATATATTAGCAAAGCATCTGATTGCTAAAACATAAAAAAGCAGGCAAAATAATCTGCCTGCCGAATTATAAAATTTATTTTAGCTTACAAAAATCTGAACATAGTATTTGTAACCGTCCTGCTCATAACAACCAACAGCTATCCCTGTATATTTTTCAGACAAAATATTACTCTTATGATCAGATGAGTTCATCCACCAACTCATCATATCTGAATTTGCGCCGTTGGTTTTACCGATATTTTCACCTGCTGCAGAATAAGAAACCCCTGTTTCTTTTATTGCAGTAAAACAGGCTGAACCGTTAGGACGGGTATGAGAAAAGCTGCTTACAATTTCTTTTGCCCTTGTGTTTGCCGCACTCTGCAAATCATTTCTGTAGGCCAGCTTGCCAAGACCGTTATTTGAACGCTCCTGATTCACAAGACTATACACTGCCCTAACCTCGCTGTTTGATGAAGTAACATTGTAATTCGGCTTTGCAGTAGTTGGTTTTGTTGTAGTAGCTAAAGTCTGCCTTGCGGTAGTTGACTTTGTTGCGGCAGTTGTTCTTGCAGTAGTTGACTGCTTCGTTGCAGCAGACGTATTCCGATTTGTATTGTCAGCTTGTTTTGCAGTTGTTGTCGAATTTGCCGCTGAACTATCATCTGCAGAGGTTGTTGTTTCTGCCTGCTGAACTGTCGTTTCATCGGCACCCCGTGCTTGCTCGGTTTCTGCCTGTATTGTTTTCTCCGAAGCAGCAGCACTGCTTTCTGTTTCGTTTTCGGATACAGCCTGTGTATTTGTATCCGTTACAGATGTATCCTGTATATTTCTTTTGCACGCTGCCAAAGAAAGCACCAAAAGCATACTGAGTAATACTGCTGCTAATTTCTTTGCTATTGTTATTTTTCCTCTTTTAGCTCAATTAATCGGCTTCATTGTCGGGAATAAGAGAACATCCCTGATACTGTAAGAATCAGTAAGAAGCATAACAAGCCTGTCTATTCCGATTCCCAAACCGCCTGTCGGAGGCATACCGTACTCAAGTGCAGTTACAAAATCGTGGTCAATCATATTTGCTTCATCATCACCTGCTTCACGAAGCTTCATCTGTGCTTCAAAGCGTCCCATCTGATCAACAGGGTCATTTAGCTCTGAATAAGCATTGCCGTATTCACCGCCGAGAATGAAAAGCTCAAATCTTTCGGTAAGCACAGGGCAATCGGGCTTTCTTTTCGTAAGTGGGCTGACCTCAACAGGATAATCCATAATAAAGGTTGGCTGAATAAGATTTTTCTCAACAAATTCTTCAAAGAAGGAATTAAGAATATCCCCCCATGTTGCCTTGCCCGGTGCAATTTCAATGCCCTTTTCCTTGGCAATCTCAATTGCCTTTTCATTATCGCTCATAAATTCAGCAAAATCAATTCCGCTGTACTGCTTAACGGCATCAACCATTGTAACACGTGCAAACGGTGTTTCAAGGTCTATTTCAGTACCGTTAAAGATGATGTGAAGATTACCGTCACACACCTCATTTGCAGCATTTCTGATTAAATTTTCTGCAATATCCATCATTCCGTGATAATCAGTAAATGCCTGATAAAGCTCCATGCAGGTAAATTCGGGATTGTGCCTTACATCCATACCCTCATTTCTGAAGTTTCTGCCGATTTCATAAACCCTTTCCATGCCGCCTACAATAAGCCTTTTAAGATAAAGTTCTGTTGCAATACGGAGGTACATATCCATATCAAGTGTGTTGTGATGTGTTATAAACGGTCTTGCCGTAGCACCGCCTGCAATTGTGTTAAGTATAGGCGTTTCAACCTCAATAAAGCCGAGGTTATCAAGATACTTTCTGATAGAAGAAATGATCTTTGAACGCTTGATAAAGGTATCCTTAACATCAGGATTCATAATCATATCAAGATAACGCTTTCTGTATCTTGTATCCGTATCCTGCAGACCGTGGAATTTTTCAGGAAGCGGAAGAAGAGATTTAGAAAGCAGTCTTATTTCCTTTGCGTGAACGGAGATTTCGCCTGTTCTTGTTTTGAAAACAAAGCCTGTAACCTCAACAATATCACCTATATCCCATTTTTTGAATTCCTTGTATTCTTCCTCACCGATATCATTCATACGAACATAAACCTGAATTCTGCCGTTTCTGTCCTGTACATCAATGAAGTTTGCCTTACCCATATCACGCCATGTCATAATTCTGCCGCATACGGAAACGTTCTTTTCCTCAAGTGCATCAAAGTTTTCCCTGATTTCGTCACTTTTATGAGTCTGCTTTGCAACAGTAATTTCAAACGGGTCATTGCCCTGCTGCTGTAAAGTTCTGAGCTTGTCAATTCGGATTTGCTTCTGCTCATTTTCGGAAAGTACAACCTCTGCAACAGCCATAGGTGCTGCATTTGCATTGTTTCCGATTAATTCTATATTCTTCAAAGCCTCTTCTTCGGTTTCTGCAGTTCCTGAGCAGGCAACCGCACCTGTCTGAAGAAAAAGGGTATATTTAACCTTATCGCCGTCTGCCTCAACAAGGAATTTAGGATTTGTTTTTTCCTCATCACCTGCAAGTGCATTCTGCACCTTCATTCTGCTGTTTTTCTTAACAGCCTTTACACCTCGCTTGCAGTCATCCTCCTTTTCAAAAACAGGAGAAACGGCAACTGCCTTATCATCTATCTTTAATTCAAATGTGAAAGTACTGTCAGCATTTTTGCTGATTTCAAACTTTCCTGCCATATAACTACCTCTTTATTCCAATCCTAAAATTTCATACTCAAGATTTCCAATTGGTGCTTCAACAACAACTGTTTCACCGATTTTAGCACCCATCAACGCTTTGCCTACAGGGCTTTCATCTGAAATCTTGCCGCTTGCAGGATCACTCTGAGAAAAGCCAACAATTTCAAAGGTTGCTTCAAAGCCGTCTGAAAGTCTTTTAACAATAACCTTTGAGCCCATTGAAACGGAATCGTTATCTGAAACATCAATAATTTCTGCATGATCAAGCTGATATTCAAGCTCATTGATACGGGCCTCAATTTTAGCCTGCTCTGATTTTGCTTCATCATATTCACTGTTTTCGGAAAGGTCACCGTATGAACGTGCAACCTTAAGTTTTTCTGCTATATCAATACGGCCCTCGGTTTTGAGTGCTTCAAGTTCTTTTTCAAGCTCTGCCTTGCCGGCTGCGGTCATTTTAAACGTTTTTGCTGCCATGTCAATTGCTCCTTTATCTATAATTAATCACTTTATTATATATTATAAGATATGTTAAGTCAAGTATAAAAGAAACGCAAAAAGCAGGTTTAAAACCTGCTTTTTCTGTTAGTATTTAAAGGAATTTATAATAACATCACCTATTCTGTCATCATCTATAGTGTCCTCCCCCAAAGTATAAATATAATCATCTATATATACACATCTTACACCATTATAATACCCGTTTCTTGTATCACTTCTGAATTCGTTGGTAATTTCAATCTCATCATTATTTACTTCAAAAGTAATTACTCCGCAATCAGATTCATCTTCTTCATCAATTTCAGAATTATATTTATAATAAGGTATTGCGTAATAACCCTTTTCACGATTAACAACAAGTGCCTTGTGATTGCGCTGAACCTGTGAATAGGTTTTATAAAACTCCTTAGTATCAAGTGCAACAGGATTTTCATTGTCAGAAATATCAAAAAGAACTAATTTCAAACCGCAGGTTGATATTACGCCTTCTGTTTCTTCCGTCTGATAACCTATACCAAGAAGCCGATTTTCACTTATGGGAACCAACAGGCTTGAAAAGCCGTCTATTTCAAGACTGCCTTTTATAATTGGTTTTTCAGGATTACTTAAGTCAATAACAAATAACGGATCGGTTTCTTCATAGGTTATAACCTGTGCAATATCGCCATTATATCTTACTGCCTTTATGGATTCACCCTTTGCAAAATCATCTGTTTTACCAACAAGATTCATGTTTTCATCAAGCACATAAACTGCACTTGTTTCATTACCGAATGTGGCGTAATTCGTTGTTGCTATTCTGAAATATCCATCCTTTTCGTCCATAGAAAACTGATTGAGAACATAGCCGTCAACACTGCCTGAAGCAACAAATCTGATTTCATTACTGTTAAGTTCAATTTTTATTATATCTACGGCTGTTTTATAATACAAATTTTCAATATCAGATTCATCACTAAAATCTATTTCATCAAAATTTGTTTCAACTTTGTTTGAAGTAAGATACAAATTGTTTTCATTGCAATAAATAGTACGTGAACCGCCTAAAACTGCCTTTGTGCTGGCTACTCTTTCACCTGTTATAACATCAATGGCGCTGATAATAACAAAATATGAGCTTTGCGCATCTTTTATATAGCATACATCATTTAAAGGAACACAATCCAAATAATCGCCATAGCCGCACTTTGGTATACCGCCATCCGGAGCATCACTGCGTGCAGAATGCTTTGTAACATTATATACGATATTACCAATCATTCTTGATTCTCCGAATCCACTTTGCCTGTAATCACAGATTAGCTTAGGATTCCTTGGAGAAGAAACGTTATAAACTCTTGTTGCCTGCATTAATTCACCCTGTGATGAATAATACCACATTCTGACAATAAGGCGATTTTTATAAAGAAACATATCATCTATTCCTGTACTGAAATTATCATCATACGCTAAAACAGAAGAATCTATCTGGGAAACCAATTCTGCTTTTCCGTTTTTTGCACGATATATATCTACCAAATCTTTTCTTTGGTAAGCATACTCATATCCCGGGTCAATTGATTCTGTATGTTTATAATAGATGTATTTACCATCTGTTTTAATAATATCTGCTTCATCAACAGCTTCATCCTGTTTATATGTTTCCGAATGTGAAGGAAGGTCTCCACCTCCAAATCCGCCCACAAATGTAAAATAATCAGTTACATTTTCCTCCAATTCTTTAACTAACGCATTAATTTCATCATAGCAGCCGAAGGTTAAAAGCTGTTGCGATACATTATTAAACGAACCATCTGAAGCAGGTTTTTGAATTTTAGGGTATACCGCAATACATATACTGAAAATAAGAACAAAGCACGCTGCAATGCTTGCGATTGCTTTGAAATGTTTTTTGTGCGGAAGCTTTATGATTTCAGCCTTTTCCTGCGATAAAATTTTGTTTTTTATTGCATCCTTATTCAATGCTTCAGGTGTATCGGGCTTTACTTTATCAAATTTATCCATAAAAAAATCAAAATTTTCGGAATTTTTCTTTTTCATTCAGAAACGCTCCTTTCTAAACTAATTCTTTCTTTAATCTGGCAAGACTTCTGCTCAGTCTTTGGCGGACATTAACTGCGGATAACCCGCATATCTTGGCAATTTCGTGGCTTTTGAAGCCGCCCACAAACGATAAAAGCACAATTTCTCTGTCTTCCTCTTTCAATACGCTAAGAGCCTGTTTCAGTTCCTGCCGCTCAATATCTATTTCAGAGGAATAAGACGGAAGATTTATACAGCTTTCAATATCATCTGTATTCCGCCGTTTTATCTGGTCTTTAATAACAGAGGTGCAGCAACAGTTCAGAATTTTGAATATCCAGGAGGAAAATGCTTCTGCTCTTTTAAGTATTCCAATCTGCTGAAATGCAGACAGTACACAGGACTGCACGGCATCCTCGGCATCAGAACAATTTTCAAGCTTATAATATGCATAGCCGTATAGCCTGTCTTTATAAATATCATAAAGAGCACAAAAGGCATCAACATCTCCGTTTTTAGCCATTAAAACAAGTTCCCTTTCACTCATACTGCCACCTCCTTGACGCGTCATAATTCAAGTATACAATTTTATCCAAATTGTTACAATAAATTTAAAAAATTTTAAAAAAAACAGACAGGTAATAAACCTGCCTGCACTAAAACTATGAATTATGCATTCGGAATGAAAGCATTGTGAACAGCTGTAACCGCACGGTCTGCTTCCTCAGCATCAATAATAACGGAAATCTTGATTTCCGATGTTGAAATCATCTGAATATTGATGTTCTGTGCATAGAGCGCCTCAAACATCTTTGAAGCCGTGCCCGGATGAGATTCCATACCCGCACCAACAATTGAAACCTTGGCAACATTTGTTACACAGGAAATTTTTGTGCCCTCTGCAATAGACATCTCCTTAAGAAGCTCAACAGAAACAGGACCGTTTTCCTTTGAAACAGAAAAAGTTAAATCCTTTGTACCGTCTCTGCCAACAGACTGAAGAATAACATCTACATTAATATTCTTCTGTGCAAGCTTGGAGAAAATCTTGAAAGCGATACCCGGATTATCATCCAATCCAACAACTGAAACAACTGCTACGTCCTTATCCTTTGTAACACCTCTGATAAGCATTTTTTCCATTTTTACCTTCTCCTTAACAATAGTTCCCGGAACGGGATTAAGTGATGAAAGAACTTCAAGTTCAACTGAATATTTTTTAGCCATTTCAACCGAACGGTTGTTAAGCACCTGTGCCCCTAAGGTTGCAAGCTCAAGCATTTCGTCATAGGTGATTTCGTCAAGCTTAACTGCAGACGGAATTTTTCTTGGGTCTGCAGTATAAACACCCTCCACATCTGTGAATATCTGGCACTTATCTGCATGAAGTGATGCAGCAATTGCAACAGCAGAGGTATCTGAGCCGCCTCTTCCCAATGTTGTTAAATCATCATAGCGGTTAATTCCCTGAAAGCCTGCAACAACAACAATATTGTGTTTTGCAATTTCTGCCTGAAGTCTGTTTGTTTTAATATTTTTGATACGTGCGGCACTGTAAACAGAATTTGTATTGAATCCTGCCTGCCAGCCAAGAAGTGAAATTACAGGATAGCCAAGCTTTTCAATAGCCATAGCAAGAAGAGAAATTGAAATCTGCTCTCCTGCTGTTAATAGCTGATCCATTTCACGCTTTGCAGGATTCAAATTGATTTCCTGCGCCTTTGCGATTAAATCATCCGTTGTGTCACCCTGAGCGGAAACAACAACAATAACATCGTTTCCTGCTTTATATGTATCGGTAACGATACGGGCAACATTCATTACTCGCGCGGCATCTGCAACAGACGAGCCGCCGAATTTCTGAACAATTAAAGCCATATTAACATATTCCTCCGATTAATAATTTGTTACTTTTATAATATTTAAAACATTATTGTCTGCAAGTTTTTCCTTAAGGGCATTTTCTGTCATACAATCTGTGATGAATGCAACCTCATCAGACGGCTGCCCCTTTCTTGAAAGGAACTTAACATTATGAAAAATTGTTACAACCTGGCTCTGGCTCATTTTGGCACGAACATAAAAAGGCATTTCAATAGTTGATTTATAATCAACAACATAATCCTCTTCACCTGCACCCCAGCCGAAAATTTTTCTTCTGTTAACGTGCTTTGCACAGTCAACCATATCTGCAACAACAGCCGAAGCGGTGGGAAGCTTTCCAGCACCTCTGCCGTAGAAGCAAACATCACCAACAGCATCACCGCGAACAAGAATTGCATTAAACACATCTCTTACAGATGCAAGCTGGCTTCCGTTATAAACAACAGCAGGACTTACAAATGCCGCAATATTATCCTCATCAATATATTTAATCTGACCGAGCAGCTTGATAACACCGTTTGCAGAGGAAATATACGAAACGTCTTCAAGAGAAATGTTGGAAATACCCTCTGTTGAAACCTGATTCGGGTAAACATGCTTGCCGAAAGCAAGAGAAGCCAGAATGCAAACCTTTCTGCATGCATCGTGCCCTTCAACATCTGCTGTTGGATCTTTTTCAGCATAGCCGTTATCCTGAGCCAGCTTCAAAGCAGTTTCAAAGCTCATATCCTCTTCAATCATTTTTGTAAGAATAAAGTTTGTTGTGCCGTTTAATATACCTGCAACACCTTCAATATTGTTGCCTGCAAAGCACTGAGCCATTGGTCTTATAATCGGAATACCGCCGCCTACGCTTGCCTCAAACAGATAATTGGTTTTTCCCTCTTCGGCAGCCTTAAGAAGCTCAAGACCTTTTTGAGCAACAAGCTCTTTGTTTGAGGTAACAACAGCCTTGCCCGCCTTAAGAAGCTTCATTGTAAAATCAAAAGCAGGGTTTACACCGCCCATAGCCTCTGCAACTATTTTAACCTCAGGATCATTCAAAATATCATTAAAATCCTTGGTGAACTTATCCTTATGAGAATCCTCGGGAAAATCACGAAGATCAAGAATATACCCCAGCTCAAGCGTTTCCCCGCCTGTACGTTTGGCAATAACATCGCTGTGAGATTCTATAACCTCAACCACACCTGAGCCTACTGTTCCGTAGCCCATAACTGCTATTTTCATATTTAACCTCCTATATTAACGGATTTCACTCCGCTTACGCCTTTCAGCTTTTCAATAAGTTTATCAACAGACACCGTCATTTCTGCAATTCGCATTGTTAACGAAACGTTTGCAACACCGTTCTTCGGCAGCTCCTGATTAATAGAAAGTACATTTGCACCAACCATAAACAATTCATTTGTTACTGCGGAAAGAACGCCCTTTGTATCTTCAAGTTTAAGTGAAAGGGTTGACATTTCCTCTGCATTTTCGGGATTGTATTCAAACACACTGTCTTTATATTTATAATATGCAGATCTTGAGATTCCCGCCATTTTTGCCGCCTGAGTGGCATTGGCTGCCTCACCCGATGCAAGAAATTCCTTTGCAGCAAGCACCTTACTGTATATTTCGGGAAGAATATCCGCATTTACAAGAACATAATTAAGTTTGCTCAAAGTGTCCACCACCTGTGCACAGTGTTCTGTTACGAAAAACATTTTAGATATAATAACACGACTTTTATCAATATGCAAGAGGTAATTTTATTTTTTACTTGAATATTAGTGTGTATTGTTTTAGAATAGGACTATAATATTAAACAGGAGGATAAAATGACATCTAAAGTTGAAAAAAGACGAGCATTTCTGATTAATGTTGCATTTCTTGCAGTAGTTTTAGGATTGGTATATATTTTCTTTAAATATATGTTCTGGGCAGCTGCACCATTTCTATTATCATTTTTCTTTGCAGTTCTTATGCAAAAACCAATTCGCTGGCTTGATAAAAAAACAAAGCATAAATGCCATGGCTTATGGTCAGTGCTTTTGGTTTTTCTTACAATTGCCGTTATTCTGATTCCGTTAATTCTGCTTCTGGCTGAGTTTACTACACAGATTGTTAATTTCATCAATTATTTAATTGATCAGCTTTCTGATTTCCCTCAGTTTATGGCAACACTTCAGGCAGAAATTTTAAAACTGATAAGCTTTTTGCCGGAAAGCATTTATGATTCTGTTTCCGAAACAGTTATAAACACCATCGGCGGACTTGTCAACGATTTTGATTTAAGTAAAATAGGTATCAGTGCAGGAACTGTTACAAACACAATAACCTCTGGTGTTTCGGGCGTTTACAGCGTTGTTAAAAATGTTCCGAGTGCTTTAATAGGAATTGTTATCGGCATTGTTGCATGGATATTCTTTACAAAGGATTATGACCATATTGTTAAATTCATAAGACTTCAGCTTCCTGAAAGCAAGAAGAATCTGCTTGTTGAAATCAAACAGGTATTTTCAAAAACAATATTAAAAATGGTAAGGGCATATGCTTTAATCATGTTTATAACCTTCTGCGAGCTCGCTATAGGCTTAACAATTCTCAAATTTATAGGTGTTATGAACAACAGCTATACCTTTATCATTGCAATAGCAATTGCAATATTTGATATTCTTCCCGTTGCGGGTTCAGGCGGAATTCTTATTCCATGGGCATTGATTGCACTTATTTCAGGAGATGTGGGACAGGCAATAGGCCTAATTGTAATTTACATTGTGATTTCAATTATACGTCAGTATATCGAGCCGAAAATTGTTGGTGACAGTCTGGGAGTTAATCCGCTTGTAACACTGGCAGGTTTATACTTCGGGTTAAAGCTGTTCGGCTTTATGGGTATGTTTATTGTTCCTATTCTTGTAATGACACTTAAGGCGTTCAATGATACAGGCAGAATCAGTCTTTGGAAGAGTATAGAAACCAAATAAGACGGAAATTTAAGATAAAAAGAAAGGCGATGAGTTAAACTCATCGCCTTTCTTTATTATTTATCATAAGACTGCAAAAATTCCTTTGTGCGCTGCATTTCAGGATTCAAAAATACCTTTTCGGGTGTGCCGTACTCTGCAATAACACCGTCGTCCATAAAAATAACCTTATCGGAAACATCGCGGGCAAAATTCATTTCGTGGGTAACAACAATCATTGTGCTGTCCTCACTTTTAAGTGATTTAATAACCTTAAGCACTTCACCCGTAAGCTCAGGATCAAGAGCCGATGTAGGTTCGTCAAAGCAAAGCACATCAGGATTCAGCATAAGAGCCCTTGCAATTGCAACTCTTTGCTGCTGACCGCCTGATAGCTCACATGGATAGTTTTCAGCCTTTTCCGAAAGGCCAACCTTTTCAATCATCTCATATGCTCTTTGCCTCAGTTCTTCCTTTGTTCCCATTTTCATAAGATTCGGAGCAAGCATAATATTCTGAAGTACATTATACTGCGGAAACAGGTTAAAAGACTGAAAAACAAGCCCGAAATGAAGCCTTTTCTTTCTTAAATCCTTATCCTTAATTCTTTTATCTGTTTTTCCGTTATAAATTGTTTCGCCATTAATTGATATAGTGCCTTCCTCTGCAAATTCAAGAAAGTTTATACAACGCAGCATCGTTGTTTTTCCCGAGCCTGAAGAACCTATAATTGAAAGCACCTCACCCTTTTCAAGGTTAAAATCAATACCCTTTAAAACCTCCGTTTTACCGAAGCTTTTTTTTATATTTTTTACTTCTAAAAATGCCATATGGATTCCCCCTTAACTATGGAAATAACTCATTTTCTTTTCTGCAAATCTGAAAACAAGCGTTAAAATTCCGCAGAATACAAGATAGAATACTGCCGTGTAAAACAGCGGCCATATCAAGCCCTTGGAAGTAATAAAGCTTTGTCCCATAAATATAATTTCATAAACTGCAATTATTCTTGCAAGTGAAGTATCCTTAACAAGTGTAATGATTTCATTGCTCATAGGAGGTACAATTCTTTTAATTACCTGAAGAAGAGTAACCTTAAAAAATATTTGAGGCTTCGTCATACCGAGCACAAGGCCTGCCTCCTGCTGACCCTTTGGTATTGATTCAATTCCGCCCCTGTATATTTCGGAAAAATAGCAGGAGTAATTAATAACAAATGCAACTATAACTGCCGTAAATCTTTCCATTAACTCCCAACCAAAAAGGAGACCGGGGCCATAGAAAACAATTATAAGCTGAAGCATAAGCGGCGTTCCCCTTATAATCCATATAAACACCTTTACAAGCCAGCTGAGCGGCTTGAATTTAGACATAGAGCCAAAGCTGAGAACAAGCCCTATTGGCAATGCAAACAAAAGTGTAAGCCCGAAAATTTTAAAAGTTTCCCAAAAGCCCTTCAGAAGCTCAAGAGTTACTGAAACAAATATATTTTCCATATTTCACCTTAAAAGCATAGGCAGAAAGCAAAACACTTTCTGCCTGTTTTCTTCAATCTGTTTTAATTACGCCAGTGATTAATCAGCAAGCTGAACATTATATTTTTCAGCAAGCTCCTTAAGAGTTCCGTCTGTCTTGAATTCTTCAAAGAGTTCATTCATCTTATCAACCATATCGGAACCTTTTCTGAAGGCAATACCATAATCCTCATCAATTAAAGTAAGACCTGCTGTAAGATCTGAATAATCTGTGCCTTCACCTGTCATAGCTGCTGCCATTGTTGAATCAATAATGCAAGCATCAACTGCACCTGATTTAACTTCAAAAAGAGCATCTGACTGTTTGTTAACAACAGTAATATTTAATTCGTTTTCTTCTGCAATATCTTTACCTGCAGAACCGTTTTCAACTGCAAATGATAAAGCCTTGAGTGATTCAACAGTAGTATAATCAGCAACCTTATCTGCCTTCATAACAACAACCTGCTGATTCTTTGCATATGCCTGTGTTGTATCTGAATTGAGCTTAACAGTATCGGTAATTGTCATACCGTTCCAAGCACAGTCAATACCCTTTGTATCAAGTTCAAAAAACTTATTATCCCAGTCTATCTCACGGAATTCAATATCAACGCCGAGCTTTTCGGCAACAATTCTGCCGAGATCAGCATCAAAGCCTATCCATTCGCCGTTTGCATCCTTGTAATCCATAGGTGCAAAATCCGTAATGCCTACAACAAGCTTGCCCTTGCCCTGTATGTATGCAAGATCACTGTCTGAACTTGTTGGTTTTGATTCATTTGAACAAGCAGCAAAGCAGCCGAATACAAACACTGCTGCAAGAATAACTGCAAGAACTTTTGAAAACTTTTTCATTTTAAATTTCCTCCGAATAGTTTATTTGATAAATGTATTTTACTGTATTAGTGTACTAAAGTCAATACCCAAAATTATTACGCTAAATAAACCCGCTGAATGAAAAGCATTCAGCGGGTTTGATACATTAAAGACCTGTATTTTCAGCAATATATTTTCTTGCCTTAACAGCATATTCAAACGGATTAGCCTTAGCAGGGTCCTGCTCAGCTTCAACAACAACCCAGCCCTCATAATTATTCTCTGCAAGAATATCAAAGATTGGCTTGAAATCAACATCTCCGTCTCCCGGAACGGTAAACACACCTGCACGAACTGCATCAAGGAAGCTCATATGATTCGGAACAACCTGATTGTTGTAAACATCAAGGCGAACATCCTTAAGATGAACGTGCTTAACACGGTTAATATACTTTTTAAGAACAGGAACAGGATCTATACCTGCAAAGGTAAGATGACCGCTGTCAAAAAGAAGATATACCAAATCCGGATCAGTAAGTTCCATAAGCTTATCAATTTCCTCTACAGTCTGCACACCTGTGCCCATATGATGATGAACTGTGAAGAACATTCCCTTTGACTTTGCATAAGCGCCCATTTCATTGAAACCCTTTGCAACAATCTCCCACTGCTCATCTGTATAATATGGTTTTTCATCAAGAATAGACTTATCAAGGCATCCCTGAATTGAATTACCCTGCTCTGAAGCACCAATAACCTTTGCACCAAGTGCATAGAGCTTATCACAATGAGCCTTGAATGCATCAATTGTTTCTTCATATGGCTTTGAAGTAAGATATGAAGAGAACCAAGCGTTACAAATCTGAAGTCCCCTTATATCAAGATATTTTTTAAGCACTGCCGGATCTGACGGATATTTGTTTCCGATTTCAGAACCCTTAAAGCCTGCAAGTGCCATCTCACTTACGCACTGTTCAAAAGTATTTTCTGCACCAAGATCAGGCATATCATCATTCGTCCAGCCAATCGGTGCAATGGCAAGCTTTACTTTATTTGAATCAAGCATTTTGTTTTCTACCTTTCGTTTATTTGACGTGTAAAGTATCTGAACTTTACAAAAATTTATTAATAGTCAAATGTTTTTTTGATGTTTTTCTGCATATCCTCATATGCTGCTGCAACTGTTTCACTTGTTGAAACCTCTGCAACACCAACACGCCACCAGGATTCATAGCCCGGGGTCATTGTTTTAGGAAGTACCTTTATATCAAAAAGAACAGATTTTGTCTGCTTCTTGGCATCCTCCAGAGCCGCCTTTAATTCGTCAGATGTTCTGATTGTATAGCTCTTTGCACCATAGCCTTCAGCGATTTTTGCAAAATCAACTGCAATCTCGCCTCCGTCAAGCATACCCGTTTCAGGATTTCTTGCACGGAAAACTGTGCCGAAGGTATCTGTTCCCTGATTGTTCTGAAGATTTTCAATACATCCCCAGCCCATATTATCAAACAGACAAACATTAATTTTAAGATTTTCCTGAAGCGCAGTATAAAGCTCTGAATGACCCATAATAAATGAGCCGTCGCCACAGAAGGTATACACCTCTGCATCAGGCTTAGCAAGCTTTGCACCAAGTGCACCGTTTACCTCATAGCCCATATTGGAGAAGCCGTATTCCATATGATATGTACCGCGGTTTTTAGGTCTGAACAAACGCTGCATATCACCCGGAAGTGAGCCCGCCGAGCCAAGCGCAATGTCCTCATCAGCCATAAACTCATTGATTATACCGAGTGCAAGAGTCTGATTAAGACCTCCCTCAAGCTCTGTGCTGTAGTATTCATCAACAATAGCATCCCATTCTGACTTTGCTGCTTCAATTTCAGTTGTATAAGCAAATTTGCAGCCGTCACAGCTGTCAATAAGAGCATTAACTGCTTCCCTTGCATCTGCAATAATTGCTTCCGCATCCATTTTATAAGCATCAAACGGGCAGATGTTTATACCTAACACCTTTCTGTTTTCATTGAACAGCCATTTTGAAGAAGTTGTGAAATCGGTAAATCTTGTACCTACACCGATAACAAGGTCGGCATCTCTTGCAACAACATTTGCCGCCTTGCCGCCCGTTACACCGATACCGCCAAGGTTAAGAGGATGATTCCAAGCAATAATGCCTTTTCCTGCCTGTGTTTCACTGATTGGAATATTATACTTTTCAGCAAATTCAAGAAGCTCTTTTTCTGCACCGCTGTAACGAACACCGCCGCCGCAAATAATAATAGGCTTCTTTGCTTCCTTAATAAGAGCAGTTGCTCTTTCCAGCTGAGAAGCGGTTACAGGTCTTCTGTCCATATGCCATACACGCTTTTGAAGAAAATGCTCAGGATAATCATATGCTTCGCCCTCAACATCCTGTGGCATTGCAAGGCAGACTGCACCTGTGTCTGCAGGGTCGGTGAGCACTCTCATTGCATTAAGGCAGGCAGTCATAAGCTGCTCAGGGCGCTGAATTCTGTCAAAATAATGGCAAACACCCTTGAAAGCATCCGTAACTGTTCTGCCGTAGTTATCAAAAAATTCTGCCTGCTGAAGAACAGGATCAGGCTGACGACAAGCAAAGGTATCACCCGGTAACACAAGAAGCGGAATTCTGTTTGCAGTTGCACAGCCGCAGGCAGTAACCATATTTGTTGCACCGGGGCCTATTGAAGAAACGCACGGTATAATTGCCTTTCTGTCCATCTGCTTTGCATAAGCAACGGCAGCAAGTGCCATATTCTGCTCATTTTTGCCCTGATAGAATTTTAAATTATGACCGCCCTGTTCAAGAGCCTGACCAACGCCTACAACGCAGCCGTGGCCGAATATTCCGAACACACCTGAAACAAATTTTGTTTCAACGCCGTCACATTCAATATATTGATTGTCAAGGAACTTAACAAGTGCCTGTGACATTGTAAGTCTTTCTCTTTTCATATTATTATGCCTCTATTTCCGAAAGCTTAACAGGTCTGTGCTCTGCAACGGATTTCTTTGCTGCAAGACCAAGACGAAGAGCCTCCAAGCCATCATAAACAGTTGTTTGTGTTGGCTTATCATGGACAACACAGTCAATAAACTGAGTCATCTCATCCGTGAAGGACTGCATATATCTTTCAAGGAAGAAATAAAGCGGCTTATCAGAAGAATTGCCGTTTTCATCAATAAATGAAACATTCGTAGGTGTGTCATTTGCAGCAGAAGCCTGACCCTTTGAGCCGAACACTTCAAGGCGCTGATCATAGCCGTAAGCAGCCTTTCTGCAGTTATCAATAACACCGATTGCACCGCTCTTGAATTTAAGAGCAACAAGTGCTGTATCAACATCGCCGGCTTCACCGATTTCCGGATCTACCATAACTGTTGCATTCGCATAAACCTCTTCAACCTCACCACCGATGAAGCGGGCCATATCAAAATCATGAACGGTCATATCAAGGAAGATACCGCCTGAAACCTTAACGTATGCAATTGCAGGAGGCTCAGGATCACGGCTTGTGATTTTAATTGTCTGAAGATTACCGATTTTGCCCTCATTTGCAAGATTTTTAATCTGTGCAAAGTTATGATCATATCTTCTGTTGAAACCAATCTGAAGCTTAACGCCTGCCTTATTCACAGCGTCAATAACCTTTTTGATTTTAGCAACTGTTAAATCAACAGGCTTTTCACAGAAAATGTGCTTGCCCGCTTCTGCAGCTTCACAAGCAATATCTGCATGTGTATCTGTTGAAGAGCAGATAAGAACTGCCTGAATTTCAGGATTATTAAGAATTTCATGATAATCCTGATAATAGTTAGGAATACCAAGCTCCTCGGCAACCTTCTTTGCACCGTCAACATAAATGTCTGAAATAGCAACAATTTCTGCCTGAGGAATGTGATAAGTAATTGATTTTGCATGTACCTGACCGATACGACCGGCACCGATAATGCCAACCTTAAGCTTTTCCATAAATAAGTACCTCTTTTAGTATTTTTATGCATTCTGAGAATGCATTTTTTGTCATTGTTATAGTATCACAGGAAATATGAGATTTCAAGACGAAGTTATAAAAAATTAATTAATATAAAATTTACATTTT
>CAJTMQ010000030.1:0-11518 GCA_910577215.1 uncultured Eubacterium sp.
TAACGATATGGTCAAATGTGATTGCAACAATCAGTTTGATAATATTAATAAAACAAGGCAAAAAGAAAACCGCTCCGAAAAAGTCTACCAAACAAAAACGGAAACGGTAAAGGGATGGGGAGGAAACTCCCCTGACCTTGTGTCTTTAGTATAGTACAAAACTATGAAAAAATCAATACTTTTATTAATTATCATTGCCTGTGTAGGTTGTGCTCTTGCCTTTACAGTGTTATCTAATTTAAGATTAATTGTATTAATTACATCTGCTGTTGCTGCCACATCTGCATTAGTTATGATAATCAAAAACCGAAAGGATTTATAAATGACAATTAAAGAATTACGAACATTATCAAAAATGACACAACAGGAATTTGCTGACTATTTTGGAATTTCTAAAAGAGCTATTGAAAGTTGGGAGGGCGGTCAAAGGCAATGCCCTAAATATCTTCTTGATTTGATTGAATACAAATTAAGAAATGAAAACTTGATATAATAAAAAGCCCCTACTGTTCAGAATTAACTGAGCAATAGGGGCTATAATTTTATGCTTTATTCAATTTTATAATCCACCCGCATAGGCAACAAAGCCGCATTTATAGTTGGATGTACCATCTATCTTGTAAAGTACAAGGTACATACCGTCTATCTTGCCAAGGCAGGTGCAGCTTTCTTTAGGGCTGAGTGTGCCGACAGTTGTTTTCTTTGCCGTATCGGCATAAACGGTTTCCTTGGTTGAGCCATTGGTCCACGTTTTGCCTGCTGTCGGCACAGTAGTTACACCGCCAGCATACTTCACAAAGCCCGCCTTATGTTTCGATGTGCCGCTGAGTTCATATACAACAACATAGCCGTTGCCTGACTTCCCATAGCACTGTGCAGCTTCCTTTGCAGAAAGCGAGCCAAGTTCTTCCTTGAGATTACTCTGCTTGTAAACAGGCTCTTTTGTTTTGCCGTTCTGCCACTTGATGGGTGAAGGATAGCTGCCTGATGCACTTCCCGTACTTGATATATCATTCCAATCAATATAACTGTTAGGGTCAAGGAGGTTTTTGTTGTATGCCCACGTTTTGGAATTCTGCACCTCAATATGAAGGTGAGCTCCATAGCTGTTTCCTGTGTTGCCCATTATGCCGACTGAATCACCCTTTTTTATGGTGCTGCCGACCTTCAGCTTGCTCTTTTCTTTCATATGTGCCATTAGGATTGATTTGCCGTCTGTGGTTGTGATAACAACCATATTGCCGTAGCTTGTGTTGTATTCGTTTCTCTGAACGGTACCGTCTGCAGGTGAAACAAGGGTGATATTGGGGCAGATTCGGTCAACTCCTGTGTGATAACCTGCTGCCCAGTTACCTTTTTTCTTGAATGCGGTAGTCTGTGAGGATGATGCATTAAATGGTGAACGATACATATTTATTCCTCCTCTGCTTTTGCAGGCGACTGCAAATTCATTATTGCTGCAAGTCCGGCTGATGCGGCAGAAAGTGCAAGACCGATTAACGCAGTTTTGACAACATCCCTATCGCCTGTGAAGTCTACACCGGCAATATTAACAATTATGTAGCCTGCTGCTGTCTGTACAAAGGTTTTTAACATTCTTTTAGCTGTTTCTTTTGTAAACTTGAATTTCATTTTTAATCCTCCACAAAATTAATGAATTACTAATGTAAGCACTGCACCAATAACAGCACCTACAACAGTTGTAATAAGACTTGTCCATATTGTTCGTTTAAAATACTTATGGCTTTCAGCAGGTTCTCTTTCAAGACGCTCAAGTCTTGCCCCTTGTTTCGTCTGTTCTTTTGCCATATATTCCATATTAACTGCAAGAGTTTTTACTGAAGTTGTTAATTCAGTTAAAGTCTTATCCCTTTCCTCTTGCTCATGCATACGGTGTTTAAGGCTCTTAATTTCGTTTTCGTGGTCTTTAAGAGCAACTGCAACTTCTTCATTTGTCACATCAGATTTCCTCCTTATCAAGTATTTTCTGCACCTGTTCTCTCAACTTTTCAGGCACATCATCAATTGTTTTCTTACCTTTTCGGATAAGGTCTGCATATACCTTTTCCATAAAGTTATCCTCCTATTAATTCGTACACATCGCAAAGAGCAAGCTGTGTATCTGTAAGCTCATTTGCAAGTTCTCTGTTATTTTCATTAAGTAACATGATGTATTCATCCTTTGTGTATTGAGTCTGATTGAATTCATACTCTGTATGCTCGCCGTTTTCATCAGTTACTGTCATTTCGCTGATGTCCTTGTTTTCCCATACAGAATGTTCATCAATCTCAATTTCTTTTGGTTTAACTGTGCTTTGCACTCTTCCGTGATTTATCATTGCAAGTCCTCCTTAATCCGCTGTTGGTATGTACACAAGACGGCATCCGTTCATTCGCATTGCCTGATTGTAATTTGTCTGCAAATCTGTATGGAATGCTCCGCAATAGGCAGCCTGATTCCATAAGCCGCCATTGAGTACAATCTTATTAACTGTACTGTTCGGAACGACTGCCAATCTGTCACCAACAGGCAACGCACTTGTTCCGCCTATTTCGGACGGCATAAACAGCCAGTCATATTTTTCATCATAGCCGAAAGCGTTGATATATCCGTAATTGTTGGCAACTGTCAGTTCAGGTGAATGATAATTGCCGTCTGTTTTATTAACATCAAAATTGAAATCATCGGCAATATACACTCTGTTTGCTCCGTTTTCATCACCCTTGTAATTTATGCCCTCAATCATTAAGGCAATATTGCCGTAAGGATTTTCAACACCACGGTAAGATAAAGAAAGGAAACCTTCTTCCCGGTATGTAGTTTCAACTCCATTGGTAATATTAAAGGTTGTTGCTGCATTGCCGGTTACATTTCCTAAAGTTCTTGTAGCACCCGTATTGCAGGCACAGTTCTTACCTGACACATCAGACAATCTGCAAACACCCTGTCCTATAGCAGCCTGCATATTCAATGTACCGTATTCGATCATCATAAGAAGCTGATTTGCCGATAATGTTTTAATCATTTCACAATGCCATCCGGTACCTCTGTTTGAACACAGCTTTTCAGCATTGGTTATATTCAAGGCAATATTCTGACCCGATATTGGCTTTTGTGAAGAAACAGAACAAATCAAATCAGCTTCCGTGTTGATTTCGGGGTTTGTTGACTGAGCATCATTATAATAGCCTGTGTCGGATGCCTTTTTGAGAACTCCCTCATAGGCGGAAAACAGGATATAATCAACCTCGTTGCCGTTTTCGTCATAGAATGCAGGATGAGGCTTAAAGCCTGCTTTTGGTGTATCAGAAGCATAATAATTAGCTTTGCGGATATGATAGCCAATACCCGTTGCTATGTTCTTCTCAAGCTTCAACGGAACAACCTTGTAATAAAACTTAGGCTGATACACCATTACTTGACCATTTGTACCATCATCGGTATAGTTTGTATCACCGTAATATGCGTTTATTGTTCCGTTATCAGCAACATTGCAGCGTTTACGGCCGCCGTACATAGCAAAGCCGTCAAAGTCTGTGCCTGCATTCTTGCCTACTGCGCCTGCAAGTCTTGTGAATATCTTGTTTTCATAATCAACGCAAAGTCCAAGAATGTCATTATCTGTATAGCCAATATATGCTTTGATTTCCTCTACACCTTCAAGGGCTTCTTTTGCGTTATTAACAGTTTCTTCAATTGCACCGATTGCCTTTGTTGCTTCATTTATTGTTTCCATTAAAATAAGAAATTCATCTGTACTTGTAACTTGATTTGCTGAAGCAGGAACAGCACCTACTTCTATAAAGAAGGTTGCAGATGATAAAATTGAATTTCCATCCATTAATGATATATCTGCATTTACTGTGCCTTCTACTGCTAAAACCTGATTGGTAAGTTCAACAGTAATTGTATTATCTTGGTTAATCGTAGCTTCATTAATACAGCTTGTTCCATCTTGCTTTAAACACCTGAAAACAGCAGTACAATTTTTAGGCGGAACAAATTGTTCTCCGCTCTCTGTTATTGTAATTCTTACAAATCTTGAATTATTATCCCACTGTTTGCCCTTAATGTATCTGAATTTAACATTATCATTTACATCAAGCGTTAGATTTTGAATAGCTTGCATTTTTTAGTTCCTCCTCAAGATTTTCAATTTTGTTTAAAAGATATTTAACTGCATAGGTTAAAGGTGCTATAAATTCTTCATACGATAAGCTCCAGCCAGCTTCATTATCATATGAGCATGCTGCTATATTTCCAATAGTTTTCTTTGCTGCTGAATCTATATCCGGTGCCATAAAACCGAATCTAATAGGAGCAGTGTTACCTTCATGTTTCAAATTATAACTATACGGTTGGATTGCCTTGATGAAATCAAGAACAGAAAAATCTAATAATTTTTGATTTTTCTTTTTGTTAGGATCTGATGTAACTATTGGAGAATTATCTAAATAAATTCTTGACCATTTATGCGAGGGTTCTCCTAAGTCACAAGTTGAATTTTCTGTTCCGTTCTGATCTAATGGTTGTAACACACCAGCATTGCTATTGTTTATATACCATCTAAGTTGTCTCCATCTTTCAGAATTTAAACCACCATTGCAAGCCCTTACAGAGAATGGATTTGAATTGTATCCATACGTATCTGATGAGTTATCCATATTTACATTAATTTGTGGAGAAGAAATCATTCCCTTATTAACAATTGATTCGCAGCGAACTTCATTACATTCAATATTGCCATCATCTGATATTGCCAAAATGTATTCAGAGCCTACAGTTGAATAAATTTTAATTATATAGTTTTGAGTACTGCTTCCTGTTTCTGATGAAATTTCACAAATAATTTGGTAAGTCTGACCATCTGATTCTTTAACATCCCACGTTTTTTTCATCCCGGTATCAGTTATTTCAAACCCGGCTATATTGCCCTTGTCTGCTTCAATAGCTATTCCTCGGATATATTGCCCCACAAGTTCATCTGAAACAACTCCATTTGCTGTGATAGCAGTTTTCCATTCCCAATCTCTTCCGTCTGGTGTCCTTGTTTTTGCAATTTGTATTCCTAAAGTTCCTATTGACAGAGCTCCATATAATTCAGATGCAGGGTCTAAATCTTCAAATAAAACAGCACGAATATTTTGTTTTTCCGATGCTGTAATTTGTGATTTGAGTTGAACGTTTACAGCATTTAAAATTCCCTGCACTTTTTCCGCATTGATTGTTCCATCAGAATTGGTTATTTGTCTTATTAATTCCAAATTATTATTCACTAAATTTTCGGTGTTTTTTATATCTGTTGTTGCCTTTTCTACAGATAAGGTATTATTTGTGAAATAATTTGGCTGAAATGACCCTAAAACAACGCTTTGTGTTTTTCCCCTAATACAATCATATGTAACGGAAATTGCCTGCGTTTTAACCGATATGCCAAGTTTTTCGTTTAAACAAACTGCGGTATCTCCTAAAGAAATCTTTTCAAGCTGTGCAAAACTACTGTATTCCGAAACATTTTCAAGAAGTTCAACATCAATATCCAATGTTATTTCCTCTTTATCAACGTTCTCTTCCGAAAACATAAGTTTACTTCTGCGAATAAGTTCCTGCTGCAGTGCTGCTAATGTTGGAAATGATGCTTCATCTTCTTGTGCATCTTGTGTGAGTTTTACATCCTCAAATTTAACAACTCTTGTATATACAACAGGATAATTATTAATCAAAGGACTATCTACCCAAGGCTCATTTCCAGTTAACATATATCCGTTATATGCTTGCGGAACTATGCGCGTACATAGATTGCTTCTATCAATTTTCTGTGTCATCCCAAGTATGTTTTTACCATACCTAAGAGTTACTCCGTAATCTCCGCCAGCTTGCTGATTTATTATGATATTAAAGTTATCATAAATAATCTGCCCTCCCCAACGATTAATGAACGATTGGTCAATATCACCATTAATTGCACTGATTGCATTTTGATTCTGATAATACGCAGTAGCGGTTTTTATTATATTGCTGCTTCCTGTATATTTAGTGCCTTTTAGAATTTGATTCAATGCTGTTTGTCCGTTAACTAATGTAGGTCTGACATCAAGAAGAAACGTATCATTGCAGGCATCTAAAAAAATCGGATATGCCAGGGCGGTAATCTCCGTTTCATTCAATTCTACGTTATAGATTCTAAATAACTGTTCACCATTAAATGAAGGTGCTTTAATTACAGCTCCATCAACTATAAATTTCCACCATCCTTGCCCATCAACAATATGTTTTAAGGAAAGCACCCAATCTGCATTCAGATTAGCAGTAATTGTACATTCTGTTGGAAACAATACAATATTTCCATTATTATTAAAATTTGTGTTTTGAGGAGAATATATCTGAATCATTAAATTGTCCTCCAGTTAGGAATTATTTTTACAGTCCCGTCATTTGGTTTGGAAATCGAAATCGGGTTATTTCCGTTTTTTAACCATAAGTCTTCAAATTTTCCAAAAGAATTTTGATTTATTAATTGTCCGTTGTCTTCACGATATATAAGCATAAGGTTTGAATCTACAACGGCATTGCCGGAAACATTTACTGTAAATTCATTTCCGTTAACAGTTAGTTTAAATACTCCATTGCCTGTAAGCTTGTATATAGGTGTAGATGTGTAATACAAATTAATAATCTGAGGAATAATATCAATTTCCCTTTCGCCTATAGTAAGATAAGTAAAAGGATCACAAGTGCAATTTAAAGTAAAAATACCTATACGATGTGATGTTCTATCAACATCAGACATTTCAATAATTTGCGTTTTATAAAAAAAGTTTGCATCATCATTAAATGAAAGCTTACTTTGTTGATGTGAATAAATCCAAGACCTTATTTTTCTTGCGTTGACTGCAAAAGTCTCAGCTTTATCAGACATAAAATTACACTCTATTTCAAAACTGATTGCTTCAAAAGTATTATCGTCAATTGTTAAAATCCCATTTCTTCCGCTTATGCTTTTTTGCTCAATTCTTTTTTTCGGTGTTGGGATATTGGGCCTTTGAATTGCATATACACCCAATTCTGAGGCATTTTTATTATTTAATTTAAAATCATACATTTGCAACACCCCTTGACATTGAATAAGCAGTTTGCTGACTTGTAATATACTTTTGAGTATTATTTGCAATGATTTTGCCATCAAGAATTAAAGGAGCATTTAATACTATTTCAGATGTGCCTCCGCCAACATCAAGAATATTTGAATTGTCACCAAAACCAAGTGTAATATTTCCTGCAAGACTGCCTGCTGCTTTTTTCAATTTACCCTCATTCGCATAAATACCTTTTGTTAATTCATCAATCATATCCGGCATCCAATTCGGAACATCAACAAGAGGCCCTTTATCAGGCACAGAAAAATGCAAAAAAGAACTTATTGTATTTGCAATTTTTTTGACTGCATTAGTTACTTTCCTAATCATTGACAGTATTCCGTCAATAATATTTTGAATAAAGTCCTTGCCCCATTCCTTGGCCGATTGTCCCACTTTGGCTAATCCGCCGAATAATGCAGAAATTATTTTTGGTACTGCGGTAAGCAACAAACCAATATAGTTAATTAACTGCTGTGCAAGAACTGTTAAAATCCTAATTGCTACAGGTATTATTTCTGGAATTAATTTTATTAATGCAGCAACTAAATTAGAAATAATCAACGGAACAGCTTCCATAAGCCTTGGCATAGCATCAACAAGTCCTTCTGCTATTGCCAAAATGATTTCTACTGCTGCCATAATCAAATTAGATAATGTATCCGGTGCAGTAAGAACATCTACTATTTCCAAAATAACGTCTACAATTGTAGGAATTAATTCAGGTATGTATTCGGCAAGTGCCTGAGCTAAATAAACAATTATATTTAGTGCTGCTTGCAGCAATTCAGGTAATGCCCCTAAGATGCCATCAACTAACGAGAATAAAATACTTGTTCCGCTTTCAATTATTGATGGAAGTGAATTTACCAAAGATTCAAGTAACTTTGGAATTAATGTGTTTAAAACCTCTGTTACTATTGGAAGTAATTCGTCAACTTGTTCTATCAAGGAAGTTGCCATTGCGGCAATTCCCTCGCCAAGTTTTGCTGCCGATTCTGTACTGCCATTCAATGCTCCTGTCAAACCTTCGCCAATTAGTTCCACACCCGGAACAATGGCATTTATCATATCAGCACCAATCAGTTTAAAACCTGTTGAAACGGGTTCAAGTGCACCACCGAGCTTTGCAGTTGCATCTGTCAACTCCGATTGTGCAAGCCTCGCATCAATAATCGCCCCATTAGTATCACGATAATTTTTAGCAGCATCTGAGTAAAGATTATTTAAAGTGTTTGTTATAAGTGCAGCCCTTTCCTGTTCGCTACTGCAGGCTTTCAAACTTTCATTGAAATCGTCCTCGGATACTCCGGCCCAGTTAAGAGCATCTGCAAGCGGTCCTGTAACTTGTCCGACTTTAGCAGTTTCATTTGCTGCTTCAGTCAATCCCTCTATCGGCAAACTATCTCCAAAAGTGCCCCAAACACCAGCACATATATTCGTCCATTTATCTAAATCCTTTTGATTTGTAGTTAATTTGGCTAAATGGTTTACGGCTTCAACACTTCGGTCCTCCTCGCCAAGCACAGAAAAAAAATGTTTATATGTATCTGTTGCCACTTCTTGAGAAATTCCTGCAGATTTGAATGCTGTTTCAAGTTTGCCCATGTCTTCTCGGTATTCTCTTGTGCTTTCGGTAATGCTATTAATTGCAGCTACTCCGCCTGCTGCAGCACCAACCACGCCCGCAACAGCACCCGACGCAAGCTTTAATCCCGTTTTCAATCCACCCGCGACTTTTCCGAGTTTTTCGGTTTTAGTGGATGCATTTTCAGCGGAGTTTCCCATTTTGTCAAAAGAATCACTTGTTTCTTTTGCACTGCTTGCCATCTGTTCAATAGCACTGTCATTTCTTTTAATTTGATTTTTCAAATTATTCAAATCGGTTTCGGCATTATTTAAAATTCTTTGCCATTTCAGCGTTTGATCTGCATTTTCGCCGTATTCCTTTTTTGAAAATTCAAGAGCTTTTTTTACCTCTTCAATTTTTTTCTCCTGCTGGTCTATTTCTTTATTGAGAATAGCATTTTGTTTTACAAGTGCTTCTTCACTATCTGCATTGCCATCAAATTCAGAAGCTGTTTTTTTTAATTCACTTTCAAGTGTTCTTAAATTTTCATTTATCGAATTTAGTTGTTTGCGAAACTCCTTTTCGCCATCAAGTCCTATTTTCGGGCCTATCGTATAACTCGCCATTTATTAATTCACCTCTTTGGGAAAATATTTTTCTTCATCAAACACCTCTATGGCCAAATCATGTGAAATCTGATAAACCGAGATTAGATCATATAGATTTCCTAAAGGCATATGTTCAAATTCTGTTCTTGGAATGTTAAGCATATATCCCCAATACTCAAGCCACACAAGGGGGATTGGTTGATTTGTGTGGCGGTTTATTTTTTTGGGTTTTTAAGTTTTGTTTTAATATCACCATTTGCCGAAGATAAACAGTTCATCATTGCAGAAACAAATTTTTCAATTTCATCATCATTTAATAAATTCAGTATTTCTTCTGAGGATAAACCGCGCCACTTACCATTTTCATCTACAGCACTATTGCTTCTTATTCGTTCATTTGAAGCGAAACAATTATTGTAAGCAGCTCCCTGTTGAATAAGGATTTCACCAATTAATCCAACGCCATCCATAGCTTCGCCGAACACTTCCAGCTTCTCATCATCTGAAAGCGTTTTAATATTCTTATTGCCAATGGCTTTCTGAATCGGCTTTAATGCCTTGTTTATCTCCACCATGCGACGTTTCGCACCTAAAGAAAAAACAAGTGGGTAGTATAAACCACCCACTTGTGCATAAAAAACTTTTTTCATTTTTAATTTTCCTCCGCAGTTTCGCCGCAGCGGAATTTTAAATATTCAATTGCATCCGCCTCATTATCAAACCATGCATCTTCCATCCATGGATGTTTGTTTTCATCATCTGCCTGATCGGAACGAAAAACAGTGGCAGTAATGGATGGTGTTTGCCATTCGATACTTTCGCCCTTTGTGGTTGCCGCATTTTCAGGTAATTTGAATTGTACTTTAGGAAGGAAAACAACACGAAAAGAGTCCGCATTGTCAATCTGATGCGTTTCGATTATGCCGAATCCAAAGTATGGTGCCTTCGCATCGTCATCATAAACGGTTACATTTACTTTTTTACCGGCACCATATGAAACTTCTTTTGTTTTAAGTCCAAGAACAAATTTACTTACATTTTCGGTTAAATCATCTGTTCCGAGTGTAAGCTCTCCGCTCTGAAATGTGCCGTTGTCATTCTCTTTAATGGCATTATCTGCATAAAGAGGGTTATCATCAGATGTAGTCCAAGAAACGCCATATTCAACTGCTGCACCTGCTACGGTTGGCTGTGAATATGAAACACTTCCATCGTTATTTTCGTATTTACCTAAGAAAGGTATCGCTAAACCTTTAATTGCCATATTATAGCTCCTTTGAAATATTTTTATTAAATTCTTCTTCAAGAATTTTGATTGTTTTATTGTAACTTGATTTCACTGTTCTGGTAACAAAGTTATTTTTCCGTAAAAACTTTGTGCCTTTTTCCAAAGAACGTACAATTAGTACATTGGGAATTCCTCTTGGAAAACTTTTTGTTTTATAACTTCCATAGCCATCAAAACCGATTTTAACATTAATAAAACCATTTTTATTTTCAAATGCTGCAATTCCAAAGCCATTAATTATATCTTGTTTTTGAACAGAAGAAATACTATGTGCTTTTTGACCATTGGGCATATATGGAGGAAGTCCGCTTCCGTCTTTTCTGTCATATGTAGGTAATGCTTGCAATGCATTCATTATTTCCTTGCTCATATACGCAGCACCGTTGTATACGGCAGGCTTGATACACCCTTCCAATCCTTGATCCAACCTATCGTAACTGTTAATAGTTAGTTTAATTCCTTTTCCAATATCTAAATATGCCACTAAATTTCCACCTCATAATGATAATTGATGAATTGTGAGTTTTCATCATATTCAACATCAGTAAGCTGAAATGATATTCTGTTTGTATTAAAAGCTTTTTCAAGCTTTTTAATAAATTCGTAATCAACAGTTTTGAAATACAAATCAATATCAAAACTTATTGAACACTGTAGTTTTTGATTATCTGCTGCAACCTCGCTGCCTTCTCCACTTTCCTTCCAAACAATATATGGATATTCTGCATTTTTCGCAAAAAAATGAAACACGTTTGAAGTTACAGATAATAAGCAATCAATTATCTTTTGGTATTTCAAAACTATGCTCAGTCCTTTCAAGAGAAATTCGCATAACACGCAAGCCTTCTTCATTAACTACCGGCTGCACCATTCTTATATGGAATTGTGAACCATCTTCAAAAACTGCAATATCAT
>CAJTMQ010000030.1:11533-14765 GCA_910577215.1 uncultured Eubacterium sp.
AAAGATGTTTTTTTCAAAATATGTTTCTATAACTGCAGATATATTCTGACCATTTTGCATGGCATGATAAAACCGTGCTATTCCAAGTTCATAAAATGAAAAGCAAAACTTAGTTTTATATTCCAATTCACCAGCAGGCATTTCACCCGGCTTGGCCGTATTCTTTGTTTGATATATCTTAGCAATTCCATCATCATATGTTTTCAAATCTTCTCACTGCCTTTTTGAGATAAAATTAAATTGTTCAAACTATATCTTAAAAAGCGAGGCATCGAAGTTTCCCCCGATGCCCTTTTTCTAAATAAATAAGCTGCATACTGAACAATAAGCATGTTGCATTCAATGTTATCAGAAAGAACGGCACCCTCTCTTTCAATTTCCTTCTTTGAAAACTCTAATAACTTTAAAAGAAAGCTATCATTTGAATCTGTTAACATCTGCAAATCTGATTTTAAGAGTGCCAGTCTTTCCGTTTTAGTCATTTTTATGCACCAGCCTTTGTAATATTAACAGTATATGTAATTGTTGAAAGCCCTTTGTTTACAGTAATTACAAGCTTATGTGAGCCTTTGGTGAATTTGACATTCTGATTATTAACAATCTTTTTATCATCAAATGTCATTTCAATCTGTGCTCCAGCCTGTGATGGCACTGCAGAAATTGTTGCATCAGCATTTGCGGCAGTTACGGTGTAATCGTACTTTGCAGAATTAAATACTGGTGAAAGGCTTTCTTCTCCGATAACTAAATCTGCAAGAGTGGCATCGTTAGCCTTGTCTCCTGCAAATGTTGCTGATGTTGTCGGTGCTGTGCCTATACCAATTGCAACAAAGGCCTCAGGAATAACAGGAGTGCCATCATATCTGGCAGTGCCTTTAAACGCAATCTGGTCTTCTGCAAATCTGTAATCATCGGAACGCTCAATATTTGAGCCTGCTCTTTCAGCAAGTAAATAGAGATCACCATAACCGGCAATGATATTATTATCAGGAATAATATCATCTGATAATACTATAATATCGCCGCCGGCAACCGGCATGATGCCTTCCTCAATCGTAACAATCTTACCTTCAGCGTTAGCAGTCATTCCCTGAATTTTAATATTGGTATATGTACTTTCGTTCATTGCCCAGAATTTGGTGCTTCTTGAATACTTACCCTTAGTAAGTCCGCCGGCTTTAACGATTTCCTTAAAGAAATCAATTCCTGTTACAGATTCATCAATGGTTATTAAATGTGATGAAAGGTCTTCCCATGGTCTTGCCTGCTGCGGATAGTCACTTGGTTCAAATGTCTGTGCAAGTCTTACAGCAATACCAAGCGGCATTTTTGTTCCATATCCGTAAAGAATTGCTTTGTCAATACCAATACCGAGTGAAATGAGCAGAGCTTCAACAATTTCATATGCAAGGTCAATATCTGAACTGTCTTCCAAGGTTGCCTTGCAAATATAAATTAATGCGCCTAATTTATAGCCATCAACCTCAACCTGGTTGAAACCAAAATCTATTTCGTTAATAGCTGCGCACATTTCAGTCCATACAGCTTCCGGAATTGTTCCCATTACAATCTGACGTGATTTACCGTTAACGCTGCGTAATCTCACTCTATTGATAAGCTTAGAGTAGTTAATAATATTTTCTCTTATAATATCAAGAAGAACTGTTGGTATTCCAAGCTGCGCACCGCTTATTGCTCTGTTCTGACTTGATGCTTCCAGTCCTTTTTCTCTGAAATCTTTTAAGAATGTTCTTACTTCTTCCGAAGCAAAAAGCTGGTTGCGTTCCTCTGGTGTAAGATTAAAGAATTTTCTTGTCTGCATGTTTTTAATATCCTTTCTTTCGTTTGGTAATTTTGATTCTCTTGGTATAGAATCGGTTTTTGAACGCAGTTCTTCAATTTCTCTTTCCCAACTGCGTATTTCTTCTTCAGCTGCTTTGATTTCAGCTTCGTTTTCAGAACTTTCAGAATCAATTCTCTCCGCTTCATCTTCAACAACTTTTCTTTCCTCGTCTGTTGAATTTTCATCAAGCTCATTCAATGATTCTTCACATTCCTTAGCCTGCTGCTCAAGATTTCGCTTTGTTATATTCAAAGCTTCCAAATCTTTTTTTCTTTCCTGAATTTTTTTGGATAATACAAGTGCTTTAAGTGCCATAATGACTACTCTCCTTTTATTTTATTTAAAATTGTTTTTTTCCACGCCTGAAAACTCTCTCTTTTTTCGTTTTTGATTTCTTCAAGCGTTTGCTTATTTCTTGCATGAATTTCTGTGTTTTCATAAGCAGGAAATGTACATGGTGAAACTTCATATAAAGGCGAAACAATTTTTATATCGTCAAGAATTGCTCCATCATCCTCATATGTTCGTTCTTTTGATTTAATATCAAATCCAAATGAACAACCTGTAACATCCTTCCTGCGGATTCTTGCTAATGCATTCATCGCATCGGAATCCTGTTTATTGATTTCAACAGTTCCAAAAAGTCCTACTTCATCACAATAAAAAACAGCAGTTCCATTTGACCTGCTGCCTAAAACAATATTGCTATCATGATTCCATAAAACCTTTATTTCACTGCCGCTTGCTAAATATTCATCAAATGCTCCGGGGCTGATTTTTTCTTTCCATCCGGGGCATATTTCATAAAACTCGTTAAATTTTGCAAAATACCCCTCAATAATAGGATTACCATTTTCTGCTTCACGAATTTTCATTGATTCAATATTAAGCATTCTAACTTCCATTGTTTTCACCTCCTCCTTGAAGTTTCTTTTGATCTCCTATCATTCCTTGTGGAATATAGTTTTCCAAAATAACCAATTCATCTAAGCCTTCGATTGGATCACTTCCAACCCAGTCTCGTACTTCATTACCCGTCATAATGCCTCTTGTGTATAAATTAGCTCCCACCGTGGAAAGCTCTGAAATATCGTATGTATACAAGGAACGAGCATTGAATCGGATATACCAATCAGGATTTATGATTAATTTTTTGGTTATTTCTTGTTCAATAATATTGCAAATAGATTTGATTTTCGTTGAAATAAAATTATTCCATTCGTCTTTATTGAAGTTTCCAACTCCAACAAGAAATTCCGGAATTCCCAAAACGGCTGCAACTGTTTTTTTATCAATATTAACGGAATCATTAATAGCTAAATCATTTAAAGAAAGCGGTTTTACTTCTTGAATCTCAAATGTATCGGAAGGAACAAGCCACGGCTCACC
>CAJTMQ010000030.1:14790-15031 GCA_910577215.1 uncultured Eubacterium sp.
GTACTTTCAATGTAATTCTGTAATATTTTTGACCTTGAAATAGGCTTTCCAAATCCATCCACTAAAGCATCTACCTTAACTATTAGTGACGGTTTCCATTTGCTTTTCATAAAACCGTTTCTTGTTTCAGCAGCCTGTGCAAGTGTATTTACAATAGTTTTTAAATTTACTTCGTAAGAATTCCCTTTCCACGGATATGGCTGCTTTGGATTATTCGGAAAATGCAATACTTCATCTGGCG
>CAJTMQ010000030.1:15041-15635 GCA_910577215.1 uncultured Eubacterium sp.
TACCATTAATCAAAATATAATAGCCATATCCCTCAGGAACAAATGAAATTTGACTTGTTGGAAGAGGTATTAAATTATCGACATAACTATTCTCGAATAACGGCATCACTACGGAATCACCTGTGATAAGCATTTCTTTGACGATATTATAAATAAATGTTTTTCTCGTCATATATTTGTTTGGCGAAATATCAATCATACGTGATAAAGGGTTCTTTATTCGTTCATCTCCGTTTTTTCCATTACTACGCAAATGAATTGTCATACTTGAAACTAAATCAGCTATTTTGTCAATTCCTGCCAATACTTCCGGATTTTTAGAAAGCGGAGTATAGCCACTGCATAACATCTCATTAAAATCAGATGCGAACAAGAACGAGCAGCTATTTCTATTCTGTTGCCCCTTGTTTGCCAATCTGACATTTTTTATTTGTCTTAACTGTTGAGCCAATCTTCAACCTTCTTTCCTTTTCTGTTATCTATAAGCAATTGTTTGTTTGCAATAACTGCCGCATCAAACAAGTCTATTCTTTGTGTTGGCAGTACTTTTTCAAACCTTACAAAATCATCGCTATCTTCAATTGCTTTAACATT
>CAJTMQ010000030.1:15645-19468 GCA_910577215.1 uncultured Eubacterium sp.
GAAATGCAATATTCAAAGGCTTTGTTATGCAAATAATAGAACTGCTGTGTTTTGATTGCTGTTTCAATGGATCTAAATGCTTCAGTTTTTTCAACGTATCTCTGAAGCTGATTTCTCATTCTGAATCCGGCTTTTTTCATTTTCAAAACAAATTCGTAAGAATAACGTTGGTCATAACCTACAACACGAATTCCAAATCCCATTTTTCTGAGTTCTAAATACCATCTCACTACATCTTCATACTCAACAGTTTCACTATTGCATAAAGTAAGCCAGCCTTGTTCTTTCCACCAGAAGAAAGGTATATTATCTTTGTCTGCCTTTTCCTGCGCCGTTATAACAGGTATAAACGCATGAGAAATAACAATGTCTGTATTCTTATATCTGCCATAAATACAAGCTCCTGTAAGGTCATGCATTTTTGATAAGTCTGCCCCACCATACCAAACAATCGGCAACTTTGCGAGTTGCTCCAATGTATAGTTATATTTTTCATCACTTGTAACAACTTCCGTAAGTGAAAAATAGCTTTTTGTTGAATTGGTATAGATGTTTAATGATTTATTTAAAAACTCATTTCTGCCTGATGGATCATTTTGTGCCTGCAAGGCTTCATTTAAAATATCTTGCGGTCTTATTGTAACGTTGTAATTTGGGTTTGCCTTTTCGTGTTCAACAGGATTGATATAATCATCCGAATTGTCAGCTTCACAAATAAAAATGAAGTATTCGTCATCCTGTGATTTTCCGTCCAAAATATCTTTACAATACTTAACTCTGCGAAAACAAAACGAGTTGGGATTAGAGCCTGCAGAAGTGATTCCTATAAGCAGTTTGTTTATATAAGCCTTCATGGCCTGCTTGTAAACAAAATAATCATTCTCGCTTTTATAAGCGTGAATTTCATCAAGAATGAATATATTTCCGTTTATTCCATCTGCTCTTTTACTATCTGCAGCAAGTGCTTGTATTCGCATTTCACCATCATCAAATTTTCTGCTGATGGAATGTTCCGCATTATTGTCTATTATTCTGAAGTTTTCATATTCACCAAGACGAATTATGTTGTCTCTTATGTTATTAAAAGCTTCAAGTGCACGATCTAACTTTGTTGCAACAATGTTAACATTTGAAAATGAACGTCTATCTAAAAATGCCAATGCCCATGCTAAAGCGGATGCAAAAAAAGTTTTACTATTTTTTCTGGGCAGAAAAATAAGCGCTTCTTTGAAGCGCCTTTCTGTTGTTCCCTTTATGTAAAATCCGGCAATGTTATAGCATATAAATTTTTCCCACATTTCAAGCTTGAACAGCTTATCTCTTGCTGGGCCTTTGATATGGGCAAATGTTTTTTCAATAAACCTGACAACAAATGCAGCAGATTTTTCTTTGAATTCCCATTTTGGATTTTCCAAATCTCTTAAAAACCTTTCACAGGCTTTTATTCGGTAGTTGTTAGCAATAATCTTGCCAGCAATTACATTTTGACACCATTTTTTTATTTCGATAAGTTCCGATAGTTTTTTACTCTTCATCAAAATTACTCAAAATACTATCCAATTTACTGGTTTTTGTTTTAGCCTTTTTGTCTCTTATTTTTTTCAGCCCTGTTGGTGTCAATCCCAGTTCGTTTAAGTATTTTAATGCCCGGTCACTCAAATCTGCAATCACTTGATAATGAGGATTTTTTACAAGATTAGTTGAACCATTTTTATTTGTAAATTCAACAACAAATCCACCGCCTGCTGCTTTAAATTCGCCCCTTGCGAAATATAAATCATTTAAAATTTCATTTAAAATTTCAATAGATTTATCAAATTCAGGGGTGTATGTTTCCAAATTCTCCATAGATTGCTTTATTTTATCTGTGTAATTTTTTTTATACTTAATTTTGGTTTCCCCCTTTTCTGTAAATTCCACTCACTTGGAAAAAGTTAAACCACCCCATTAGAATTTTCTTCAAGATTTTCAGTGTTTGAGGGGGGGATATTTAATGCCGTAGCCAATGTATCTGAAGAAATAATCAGAGTGGAATTTTTAATAACTATCTGCGGACTTGAAAATGATTCAAGCGGCAAAAAATCCTCCTGCTCAATTGCCGCGGTAGGAAGTGGATTCGATATTATTTCAAGACATTCATTTATGACATTAATAAAATTAAGTGGTGAATTTGTTTTCACCAAATAATTTTTAAGTTCATTTAATTCTTTAATGATTTTTTGTTGCTGTACCATATTTATTTACTCTCCAATTCTGATAAGGTTTGATATACCTTTGAAGCATTTTTCCCATAGCTGTAAGTTCGCCAGTTTTTCGATTTTCTAATTTGTTATGAGTTATCTCCTTGTTTACAGTAATTAAATTCCAATCTTCATATTCCCACTCAGGATATTCAGCAGCAGGGTAAATATGATGCACCATATTCCCTTCTAATGTTTGTCCATACATTGCGGCAACTCTGTCCTTATATCCATCAAGTTTTAATATGCGCTTACGTTTCTTTTTCCATTTTGCTGAACCATAATTCATTGATTTCACCAAATAAAAAGCAGCAAGCGTTTCTGCCTGCTGCTTCGTTTCAATTTCTTTCAGTTTACAGTATAACAGATTATTAATGTGAACTTCTATGAATTAATGTGAACTATTTAAAATATTTTGAATATTATTCAATCCTTTACTATGTACTTTTAAAATCCATCTTGAAGAATAGTGCTGTTCTTCAGCAATATCTTCAATTTTCATTAATTTCATATAACGCTTATACAAAACTGTATATTGCAATCTATCCTCCAACTGTTCAATAATTTTAATTCTTTCGTTTCTTTCGTCAACAAGTTCATCAACAAGCCTTTTCAATTCGGCTTCTTTATCTGCAATATCAGCAACTATTTTTCCGATTCGGTCATTGTTGCCTGAAGATTGAACAGGAGTGTCAGAAGTTGCGGTAGTTATGCTTGTTGCAAGACTTTTAAGCTGGTCTATTTCAGCCAGCTTATTTTCTATAACAGAATTATACCTTTCAATCTCCTCTAAATATTTCTTTGCATCAATCATCTTCTGCCTCCTTTGCCTGCTGCTTTGGGTGTTTGCTTTGGTTTGTTTTTGAACATAACAACGGAAACATACCAATGTGAATTATATTTGTTAAATCTTGAAAAGCAGCGAATGAAACGATAACCAGGATAACGTCTTTCCCAATATTCTTTATCGTCAACATGAATTGTTCCCATGCGTTCAACAGCTTTTCTTCCAACTCTGCCGTCCTTGTTTTTAACAACAGGCTGCTTCAAACCTTTTGCACAAACATAATTCTTTTTGCCCTGTGGGTCTTTTCTTATGTATTTGCAGAATGCTTCAGGGCCGAATGTATCAGGATCATACTCATCAACACTAATATGTCCTGCGTGCCACAGCTTTTTGATTGTATCTCGGTCAATTCCTCTTCCCTGAATAATGATATGACAATGAGGATTAGGCTGCCCTTTTCTTATGCCTGTTTTGTAAACTGAACATTCCCTTACATAAACATAAAGAGATCTTGCTAAACCTCTTCTTTTTTTGTAATCATTAACTCTTCTGATAAAATTCTTAATCATGTTGTCAAGTTCATCTTCTGTTTTAGGAGAGTTGGCAGGTGTAAAGGTTGGAACACAAATATAATCTCTTTCATCAAAGTTAGCATTGATAAGCTCAATAATTCTTTTTGTTGCTCTATTGTAGTTATACATCTGCTGTTCTTCTGAACTTGGATTTGTTCTTGGTGCTCTTTCAGGTTGAATACAGAGAACTTAAGGCTTGTGACTACGGAGCACCGACAATCAGA
>CAJTMQ010000031.1:0-11022 GCA_910577215.1 uncultured Eubacterium sp.
GTATAATAAATTAACTTTATATATAGAAATTGGTGCAATTTTGAAAATACTTACTATTGGCGATGTTGTTTCAAAGCAGGGCTGTGATTATTTAATGCAGAAGCTGCCTGCTTTAAAAAGAGAATTTGCCGCAGACCTTGTTATTGTTAACGGCGAAAATTCCGCAATAGGAAACGGTATATTGCCGCAAAGTGCAAGATTTATTTTTGGCTGCGGTGCTGATGTGATAACACTCGGTAATCACAGTCTAAAACGAATGGAAATCTATCCGTTTCTTGAAGAAAACGAGTACGTTATACGTCCTGCAAATTATCACCCCTCTGCTCCCGGCAAGGGAATGACAATTATTGACAAGGGCTATATCCGTGTTGCCGTAATCAATCTTCAGGGTGCAATTTACCTTGAGCCCATACGCAACCCGTTTGATGTGATTGATGAACTTATCAATGAAGCGGAAAAGGCAGACTGCAGAATTATTATCATTGATTTTCATGCCGAGGCAACGAGTGAAAAACGCGGTATGGGATATTATATTGATGGCAGGGTTTCCGCTATTTTCGGAACACATACTCATGTGCAGACATCTGACAATCAGATTTTACCGAACGGTACTGGTTATATAACAGACATAGGTATGACTGGACCTCTGCATTCCGTTTTGGGTGTTTCAACCGAGCTGGCAATTGAGAAAATGAAAACAGGTCTGCCTGTAAGATTTAAAAATGAGGACGGGCCTTGTACAATTGAAGGTTGTCTGTTTGATATTGACAACAAAACAGGTAAAACCGTAGGCACTGAGATTTTCAGGAGGTAAATATGGCAAAGAAAATAATTTTACTGATTCTATCTGCCGCAGTTATAATTACAATGTTTTCCGCCTGCTCCGCTCAGACTGAAGAACCGGAAAATACAACAGCGCCTCCTGTGCAACAAAAGAACTTCATTCCGACTGATGATACTACATTTAAGCTGAGCTATACTCAGTCTGACAGTTTAAATCCCTATGAATGCATAACACAGAACAATCAGCTTCTTTCACAGCTTGTTTTTGAAAGCCTTTTCAATCTTGACGAAAACTACAAATCAAGCCTGAACCTTGCCTCAAGCTACAGATACACCAATCCCAAAACACTTGAGGTTACAATTCCGGGCGGGCTTACTTTTTCAGACGGCTCGGCTCTTACGGCAGATGATATAACCTACTCCTTCAGAAAAGCCGCCGAATCGAGCTACTGGGGTAATTCATTAAACGGAATTTCCTCCTGCAATGCCGCATCTGCAACGGTTATAGAATTTCATCTTCGCTATCCGAACAGCTATGCACAGAATTTGCTTATATTCCCGATAATGAGCACAAACACTGATGATAACGGTTATCCTGTAGGAAGCGGAAGATACTGTTTTGCAAAAGAAAACGGCGAAACCGTACTTAAAGCAAATGTGAGCGATGATTTCAGTCCTCACCTCACTTCAATTCATCTTGAAAACATAACATCATATGAATCTATTGACAATGCTGTCAATATAGGCAATATAAGCTTTGCATTCCGTGATTTAAGCAGAGATTCTTCAAGAAAAATCAGTTCAAACAAAAAAATGGTGAATATGAATAATCTCGTTTATATAGGTATAAATAACAACAGCGGTATTACCGCAAATTCATATATAAGAAAAGCCATATCATTGGCGGTAAACCGCGAAGCCCTTGTTAAAAGTGCTTACGGTAACTTTGCTCACGAAGCAACCACTGTATTTAATCCTGATTTTGAACTTTCCGAAACTCAGATTTTTGATACCTCAACAGATGCAAATGCAGCTAAACAGGCTATTGCACAAAGCGGAGTATCCGATCTTTCAATTTCACTGCTTGTTAACAACAGTAATTCAGACCGCGCCACATGTGCAAAGCTGATAAAACAACAGCTGGAGACTGTCGGCTTTCAGGTTAATCTTGTAACAGCAAGCACCTATGAGGATTACGAAAAACGCATTACGGATGAGCAGTTTGATATTTATGTAGGCGAAACAAAGGTTACGCCCGATATGTCGCTTCAGACTTTCTTCTCCTCAGACGGAAGCACACATTACGGAATAAATACTGAAGAATGCAATGCTGCTGCGGAATACGGCAAATATATAAACGGAGAAACGGAACTTGGTACCTTTCTTCTTGCATTTTCAGATGAAATGCCGTATATTCCCCTGCTTTACAGAAAGGGCATGATTTGTTTTTCAAAAGCTATGAATGGTGATATGCAGGGAACATATACAAACTGCTTTGCAAACATAGAAAATTGGTACTTTAAAGCAGAATAGTTCATATTCTCTTGCTAACTGAGATAAAATATATTATAATCAATAAATAATACAACTTATCAACATTAAATTCTATGAACGGAGGTTCGTTTATGGTTAAATTTGAAAATCCTAACGGATATATTGAAATCACAAACAATTACTTTGGAACACTTGTAGGCAAGGCTGCTCAGTCCTGCTTCGGCGTTACGGGAATGGTGAATTCCAATCCTATTCAAAGTGTTAAATCAATTATAAAAAACCGTGTGGGCAGTGATAATTCATGCCAGGGTGTTATTGTTAAAAGCATTAACGGAAGCCTTGTTATTGACCTTCACATTTCAGTTTCATACGGTGTTAACATTGCTGCAATTGCAGACAGTATTACGAACAAGGTCAGATATACCGTTGAGTCTGTTACAGATCTTAAAGTATCAAAGGTCAATGTGTTTGTTGACGCAATAAATTAAAGGAGATTATTCTTGATGATTACAGGTAAAATGTTTCGGGACGGAATAATATCCGCTTCAAATAATATTGCAAACAGCCGTCAGGCAGTTGATGCATTAAATATTTTCCCTGTTCCTGACGGAGACACAGGAACAAATATGAGTATGACAATAGGTGCTGCGGCTAAGGAAATGGCTGTTTTGCCTGACAGCTGCACCATTGAAGAAGCTTCTTCACGCTGTGCATCTGCTCTTTTAAGAGGAGCAAGAGGAAACAGCGGTGTTATTCTTTCTCTAATATTCAGAGGATTTTCAAAGGCATTCAAGGGTCTTGAAACAGCGGACGCAAAGGCAATTGCCAAAGCATTTTCCGAGGGTGTTGAAGCTGCATATAAGGCTGTAATGAAACCAACAGAGGGTACAATCTTAACAGTTATCCGCAAAGCCTCAGAGGCGGCAAGCGAACTTGCAAAAACAGAAGAAAGTCCTATGGAGGTTGCATCTGCCGCCCTTAAAGCTGCTATTGAAGCACTTGCAAAAACACCGGATCAGCTTCCTGTTCTGAAAAAAGCAGGGGTTGTTGATGCAGGCGGTCAGGGACTTGTACTTATATTGCAGGGCTTTGAAAGTGTATTTGACAACGATGCAATTGTACAGCCGCTTGAAGGAAGTGCGGTTACACCTGTTTCAGCTCCTGATAAGAGTACGGTTGCAGAGGCTTCAGACGATATTGAATTCGGATATTGCTCCGAATTTCTTATCGAAAAGGCAAATGATGCAAAGGAAAAGGATCCGTTAAAGCTTCGTGCTTTTCTTGAATCAATCGGTGACTGTGTTGTTGTGGTTGATGACAGTGACATTATTAAGGTTCATGTTCATTCAAATCAGCCGGGAAACGTTATCCAAGCTGCTCTTAAATACGGTCAGCTTATAAATATTAAAATAGACAATATGCGCTACCAGCACAGAAATGCAAACGAAGGTGTTAAAGAGGGCGAAGAGCCTGTTATGCCGAAGGCAGATCCTGTTAATGAATACGGCTTTGTTGCAGTTTGTGCGGGCGAAGGACTTACCGAGCTTTTCAAGGACATTGGCGCAGATATAGTTGTAAGCGGCGGACAGACTATGAATCCGTCTACAGACGACATTCTTAACGCTGTCATGGCAACACCTGCAAAAACCGTTTTCGTGCTGCCGAATAACAAAAACATAATTATGGCTGCCGAACAGGCTATTCCGCTTGCTGAGGGCAGAGAGGTAAGAGTTCTTCAGACTAAAACTGTTCCGCAGGGTATTTCTGCTATGCTTATGTTTGATGAATGTGATGATACCGATACAAATCAGATGAATATGATGGAAGCTGCAGAAAATGTTTCCACCGCTCAGGTTACCTTTGCCGCAAGGGACAGCGAAATTGACGGCAAGCCTATTGAGCAGGGTGAAATAATGGGACTCTGCAACGGCAAAATCAAGTTTACGGGAACAGATGTTGCTGATATTGCTTTCAAATCTGCAGATAGAATATTCAAAAAGAATCAAAGCAGTTTAATTACGATCATTTACGGTGAAGAGGCAGATGAAGAAACCGCTGCTGCAGTTGAAGAAAAACTGCATGCAAAATACGGTGATGATGTTGAAATCAACATCGTAAACGGCGGTCAGCCAATTTACTATTTTATAATTTCAGTGGAGTAAAAATGATTAGCCTGAGCAGTGATATAAAATATATCAAGGGTGTTGGTGAAAAAAGAGCCGAGCTTTTTAGAAAGCTCGGCATTCTTGACGTTCGGCAGCTTGTTCATTTTTATCCCAGAAAATATCAGGACTGGTCACAGGAAATGACTGCCGCTCAGTGCGAAAGCGGTGAAAACGCCTGCATAAAAGCAACACTGATGACACCTGTTAAGGAACATATGATCAGAAAAGGTATGACTGTTTTCAAATGTAATTTCACAGACGGTGAAACCGTTATTCATGTTACGCTTTTCAACAACAAATACCTTGCAAAATCATTAAGGCAATATAATGACTACATACTTTACGGCAAGATTGAAAAAACGCTTACCTCTGCAAATATGAGCTCACCGAAAATTGAAGAGGCAGAAAAGAATATCGGAATTCACCCAATATATTCTGCAACGGAAAAGCTAAATTCAAAAGCAATAGGCAAAGTTGTTAAAACAGCACTTGATTCCCTGCCGCCTTTTGATGAAACGCTTGATACGGATTTCCGCCTGAAATACGGTTTGGCTTCGCTTGATTTTGCAATCAGGCAAATCCACTTCCCCGAAAGCTTTGAAAATCTTGAAAAGGCAAGATACCGCCTTATTTTTGAAGAGCTTTTAATTCTTCAGCTTGGCTTGCTCAAGCTAAAAAGCAAAAAGAAAAATGAAACAGCAATTCATATAAACAAGAATTATACCAAAGAATTCTACAGTCTGTTACCCTTTGCTCCAACGAATGCACAGAAACGGGCAATATCCGAATGCATTGAGGATATGAGCAAAGAATATGCAATGAACAGACTTGTTCAGGGTGATGTAGGAAGCGGCAAGACAGCCGTTGGTGCAGGTGTAATATACACCGCAGTCAAAAACGGCTTTCAATGTGCATTAATGGCGCCTACGGAGATACTGGCAGCACAGCACATGGATACCATTTCCCAAATGCTTTCCCCCACAGGAATCAAAATAGATTTGCTTACAGGAAGTACAAATGCCAAACAAAAACATGAAATAAAAAGCAGACTTATAAACGGAGAAACAGACCTTGTTATCGGAACACATGCACTTATTCAGAATGATGTTGAATTCAGAAACCTCGGTGTTGTTATAACAGACGAGCAGCACCGCTTCGGTGTGAACCAGCGTGCAAATCTGGCAATGAAGGGCAATGAGGTTCATACGCTTGTAATGAGTGCAACACCCATACCAAGAACACTTGCACTTATGATTTACGGTGATCTTGATATTTCCGTGCTTGATGAGCTTCCTGCAGGCAGACGGAAAATCAGAACAGATGTTGTTGACACACGCTACCACAAGCGTATATACGAATTTGTAAAAAAAGCAATTGCCCGCGGCGAACAGGCATATATCGTCTGCCCGCTTGTTGAGGAGGGTGAAACAGACCTGCTGCCTGCAACACAGTATGCAGAAAAGCTTGCACAAAATGAATTTAAAGGCTATAACATCGGATTGCTTCACGGAAAAATGAAAGCAAAGGATAAAGATAATGTAATGACCGCCTTTTCAGACGGCAGTATTAAAATACTTGTTTCAACAACCGTTATTGAGGTTGGTGTTGATGTTCCGAATGCAACGGTTATGGTTATTGAAAATGCCGAACGCTTTGGGCTTTCCCAGCTTCATCAGCTCAGGGGACGTGTCGGCAGAGGCTCTGTGCAGTCTTACTGTATCCTTGTTTCGGACAGCAAAAGCGAAACTGCACAGAACAGGCTTGCAATTATGAAAGAATATTCAGACGGCTTTAAAATTGCCGATGAAGATCTGAAGCAGCGCGGACCCGGAGATTTTTTCGGCAACCGCCAGCACGGGCTTCCCGATTTGAAAATTGCCGATATGCTTGAAGATACCGAAACGCTTACACTTTGCAGAAAAGCAGCAGATGAAATTCTTGCTGAGGATTACAATCTGGATTTGCCCAAAAATAAAAATCTTGCACAAGCCATTTCCGATATGTTCAGAAATTCAGTTTCAAATTAATATTGTAACAAAAGAAAGCCGAAGAAATGTGTATTATACTATCACATCTCTTCGGCTTAATATTTTAATTTCTATTATCAATCCTGCGAAACAGATTCAGATTCGGTTACAGGCTCTCCGTAAACCTGAATAATTACCTCTTCGCCCTTGGCATAAACAGTATCCTCCTCCGGAGCCATACCGCCTGATGTTTTAACAGTGTTTGCTGCATTGGTACCGTCATTATAAACAGTCATAACCGTAACCTTAAAACCTGCCTCCTCCAGCGTTTTTATTGCCTCATCCTTATTGAGTCCGCCAACATCCGGAACAGGTGAAGTTTCTATACCACGGCTCACTGTAAGTACAATAGGTGTACCCTGTGCAACCTGAGAATTTGCATCAACACTCTGCCTGAAAATAACACCCTCTTCAACATCCTTAGAAAAATCCGAATCAAATTCAATTTTGAACTGAGAATTCCATAATGCCTGATTCTGAACATCACTTTCAGTGTAACCGGCTGTACAGAAATCCGGAACGGTAACCATAGCGGTTCCTGACGGAGAGTCAGACGGATTTTCGGGAGGGTCAACAACTCCTGAAAATTTTATAACATATACTGCTGCGGCAATTATTGCAATAACTGCAAGCACTGCAGCAATAATTATTGCTTTATTTTTCTTCTTTGCAGGTTTTTCCTTTGAAACCTTCTGAAGTTCTTCATCATTATCTTTTTGCTGCTGTACAGGAGCAGACGCACTTGCCGACTGTGCAACAACGGATGGTGCAGCAGATAAAAGCTCTCTGAAATCCTCAACATCCTGAATTCTGTTTTCAGGGTATATCTGAAGCCCTCCTCCAAGTGCTCTGATAACATGTGCAGGTATTTTTTCAGCTATGCTGTTCGGAATCATCAGCTTATCATTGATTTCCCTTGCCGGAGCTTCAGGCGGATTTGTTCCAACCAATGATCGGTAAATGCAAGCAGAAAATGCATAAATATCCGTTGCAGGACAAACCTTGTGATTGTTATGATACTGTTCAAGTGCAGAATAGCCTGAAACAGGATTAAATCCAAGCTCTTCAGATAAATCACTGCTTGTACTTATACTGAATCCCGTTAAACGAACCTTTCCGTCCTTGCAAAGCACCAGATTATCGGGGTTTATTGCCCCGTGAATAATACCGTTTTCGTGAAGACGTTCAAGCGTTGTCAATATGGGCATGAACATCAATCTTGCCTTATCCCACAAAATATTATTGTCTGTATTTCTTATAAGAAAATCCCTTAATGATACAGTGTTCATTTTTTCACACACAGCATACGCAGTTTCATTTTCCTCAAAAATATCAAGCACAGGTATTACGGCTGAAAGTGAATTTAAACCCTTCAATGTTTTCCAGAGTTTTAGGAAAGCCTGCTTGTAAGCAGCAAAGCTTTTTTTGTATCTTTCCCTTACGTGAACATCATAATTGCCCTCAAGGCGATTGGCAATATTGCCAGGCAGAAATTCATGAATGGAAACTGCTGCATTGCGTTCCGCATCATAACCTATATATGTTACACAGGAGCCGTCTTTTGCTATTACATTGCCTACGATATATCGTTTTGCAAGCACTGTTTTGCGTGATAGATAAAGCATATCCGTAACAGAATCATTATCAAAGCCGCAATTACGACAAACACTTCCCGATGTTAACTTTTCAAAACAATTCATACATAAATTATCTGTTAAGCCCATATTTAACCTCCATATATACTCTAATACATTCTATAGTTTATCAATCTGTAAAGCGTTTGTCAAGAACAGTAAAATGGATAAACTGTTAATTTATTTTCTTAATATTTGATTTAGAACAGATAATGTTATATAATTATCCCGTAAAATGTTGTGAGGTGAAAAAATATGAATTTTAAAACTCTTCCAAACGGAATGTGTGACGGATTTGTTATATTAAAAAAATGTGAAGAAAAGAATGCAAAAAACGGCTCTGTTTACCTCGACCTTGTTCTTGGTGACAAAGACGGTGAAATTCCGGCAAAACTCTGGGATTATAAAGGTGAGGGGCTTTTTGAATCCGAAATGGTTGTTAAGGTTCGCGGAACTGTTGAACAGTATAACGGCAAGGATCAGTTCAGAATTTCACAGATACGCCCTGCTTCTTCATCTGATGACTACAATATTGCAGACCTTGTGCCCGCAAGTGAGGTTGGCGGTGCACAGATTTTTGATATGCTTGTAAAGCGTGTTCAGGCTTTTGAGGATGCAGATATAAAAAATATAGTTTTGTCCATTCTTAATGATAAAAAGGATTTGCTTATTAACTGCCCCGCCGCCTTCAGACTTCATCACGCTATGCTCGGTGGTTTAATGCTCCATACCATATCCATTGTAAGAATGGCTGAGGAAATCTGTAAAATATACCCCAATATCAACAAGGAACTTCTTCTGGCAGGTGCAATTCTGCATGATACCGCAAAAACGTGGGAATTCCAGCTCAGTAAAACAGGGCTTGTTAAAAGCTACAGTACGGAGGGTGAGCTTATAGGTCATCTTGTTAAAGGTGCAATATATGTTGAAGAAGCTGCAAAAAAGCTTGGAATTGAAAGCGAAAAGGTTGTTCTGCTTCAGCATATGATTTTAAGCCACCACGGAGTTCCTGAGTTCGGCTCGCCTGTAAGACCGATGTTTTTAGAGGCTGAAATACTATCCTCTCTTGACTCACTTGATGCAACAATTTATGAAATAAACAACGCAACTAGCAAGGTAAATACAGGCGATTTTACAGACAGGCAGTGGGCACTTGATAACAGAAAGCTCTATAACCACGGTCTTTCATCAACCGAACACATAGTGAATATTGGAGAGTAAACAATATGGATAACGTAACAGAAAGCTGGACAGAAATTTCAATAACCGTAGAAACAAAGGATATTGAAATTGCAGGAAGCATTGCAAATATGGTTGTGCCTTACGGCATTTACATAGAGGATTATTCTGCGCTTGAGGAGGAAACGCTGCAGATTGCCCATATTGATTTAATTGAGGAATCCCTGTTGCGGAAGGACAGGTCAAAGGGAATCATTCACGTTTATGTTAATCCTCATGAAAACCCGCTGGAAGCTGTTTCTTTCATTACGGAAAGACTGAACAGTGAAAACATAGTACATGAAATTAAAATTGCGGACTGCAAAACAGAGGATTGGGTTAATAACTGGAAACAGTATTTCCACCCGATGCCTATTGGCGAAAAGCTTTTGATCCGCCCCACATGGGAAAATGATTATGATGCGGGCGGCAGAAAGGTGCTCCACATTGAGCCGGGTCTTGCTTTCGGAACAGGAAGCCACCCCACCACAAAGCTTTGCCTTGAAACACTTGAAAAGTATATCAGCAATGGCTCAACCGTGCTTGATATTGGCTGCGGCAGCGGAATTTTATCCATTGCTTCTCTTTTATTGGGTGCAAAAGCAGCTCTTGGTGTTGATATAGATAAGCTCGCCGTTAAAACTGCCCTTGCAAATGCGGCTGAAAACGGCTTTATGCCACCTGTTTTCAATGCCATTGAGGGCAATCTTTCAGACAATGTGAGCGGTAAGTATAACATTATTGTTGCAAATATTGTTGCCGATATAATTATGGAATTCAACAAAGAGGTTGGTGAATTTCTTGAAGACGGCGGAATATATATTACGGGCGGCATAATTGACAGCCGCAAGGATGAAGTGATTTATTCCTTTGAACAAAACAGTTTTGAAATCATTGCAAACTTTGAAGAAAAGGGTTGGAATGTTTTTGTGTGTAAAAGGAGATAAATGGGTATGAAAACATTTTTTATAGCTTCTGCAACAGTTATTGCTGCAATTGTGTTACTTCTCTTTATCGTATGCGGTTTTATTTATAATCAGCTTGCATGGCGGAAAACAATTAAAGTTCCGCAATTCATACTGAATATGATTGCAGGAAACGATATGCCTGATGATTATGACACGGCGGCACACAAAGCGGAAGCAATACTTAAACCCCGCATTACAAGAACAGAGGAATACATTTCCGATAACGGAGAAAAGCTTATTGCCAGAATTGTTGAGCCGGAAAAAAGTAACGGCAGACTTATACTAGCCTGCCACGGTGCCAGAAGCTGGGGAATCGGTGAATTCTGCTTCATTTCAGATTACTTTTATAAAAACGGCTACACTGTTATTATGCCCGACCACAGGGGCTGCGGAGATAGTGACGGCAAATATATGGGCTACGGCACACACGAATCTGTTGACACATATTATTGGGTTAATTACGCAAAGCAGCATTACCCCGATACGGATATTTTTCTTTTAGGTGTTTCAATGGGAGCCGCAACAGTGCTTATGATGAGCAGAAGTGCAACAGATGAAGCAATTAAAGGAATTATTGCAGATTGCTCCTATACATCTGCATGGGACGAATTTTCATATCAGCTTAAAACTTCCTTTCATCTCCCGGATTTCCCCATTCTGCCAATATGCAATTTATACAGCAGAATTTTTGCAGGCTATTCCTTTAGAGATGCTTCGCCGCTGAATGCTGTTA
>CAJTMQ010000031.1:11032-19297 GCA_910577215.1 uncultured Eubacterium sp.
GAAGCTAAAAAACCGATTCTTTTCATACATGGCGGTGATGATGATTTTGTACCGACCTATATGGAAAAAATTTTATATGATGCCTGCTGCACAGAAAAGGAAATGATTGTAATTGACGGAGCTGTGCACGCACGCAGCTATTATCAAAACCCTGAAGCATACGAAAAAGCAATTGAAAACTTTATGAATAAGCATTCACATTAAAAAAGACGGAGTTTTAAACTCCGTCTTTTCTTATTTGTAATTAAAATTCTTTTTCTTCAATCTCTTCAACAATGGCAGTAATGAAATCCTGAACCTTCATTGCACCGATTTCGCCCTCTTTTCTTGAGCGGATGGAAATGGTATTGTTTTCAATATCCTTATCACCGACAATAACCATATACGGCACCTTTTCAAGCTGTGCAGAACGAATCTTAAAGCCGATTTTCTCGCTTCTGTCATCAACCTCAACACGAAGTCCTGCTGCTTCAAGCTGCTTTTTGATTTCATAAATGCGGTCTAAATGACGGTCTGCGATAGGAAGCATTTTAATCTGAACAGAAGCAAGCCAGGTTGGGAATGCACCTGCAAAATGCTCTGTAAGAATACCGATAAATCTTTCAATACTTCCGAATACAACACGGTGAATCATAATCGGTCTGTGCTTAGCACCGTCTGAGCCTGTGTATTCAAGCTCAAATCTTTCAGGAAGCTGGAAATCAAGCTGAATTGTACCGCACTGCCATGTTCTTCCGATACAATCTGTAAGGTGGAAATCAAGCTTAGGACCATAGAAAGCACCGTCACCCTCGTTGATTTCAAAATCGTAGCCAAGCTCGGTAATGGCTGCTTTAAGTGCATCTGTTGCAATATCCCAGTCTTCCTGTGCACCCATTGAATCCTCAGGCTTTGTTGAAAGCTCAATATGGTATTCAAATCCGAATGTGCTGTAAACCTCATCAATAAGCTTAACAACACCTTTAATTTCATCCTTAATCTGCTCTCTTGTCATAAAGATATGTGCATCATCCTGCGTAAAGCAGCGAACTCGCATAAGTCCGTGAAGGGCACCTGATAATTCATGCCTGTGCACCAATCCAAGCTCGCCCATTCTTAAAGGCAAATCCTTATATGAACGCATTTTTGTTTTATAAACAAGTATACCGCCCGGGCAGTTCATAGGCTTAACGGCAAAGTCCGTATCATCAATAACGGTGGTATACATATTATCCTTGTAATGATCCCAGTGACCGCTTCTTTCCCACAAAGCACGATTAAGCATCATTGGAGTCTGAATTTCATAATAGCCTGCCTCGCGATGAATTTCACGCCAGTAATCAACAAGTGTATTTTTAAGAGTCATACCCTTAGGAAGGAAGAACGGAAAGCCCGGACCCTCCTCCATAATTGTGAAAAGTTCAAGATCCTTACCGATTTTTCTGTGATCTCTCTTCTTTGCTTCCTCAAGCATTTGAAGGTATTCTTCGAGCATAGACGCCTTCGGGAAAGCGGTGCCGTAAACGCGGCAGAGCATTTTATTCTTAGCGTCGCCTCTCCAGTAAGCACCTGTTGTCTGTGTAAGCTTAAAGGCTTTAACGGGGGAAACTGTCATAAGATGAGGGCCTGCACAAAGCTCTGTGAATTCGCCCTGCTTATAGAAGCTGATGTTTTCACCTTTTTCTGCATGCTCGTTAATAAGCTCAATCTTATAAGGCTCGTTTTTTTCTTCCATCAGCTTAACAGCTTCTTTCGGAGAAAGTTCAAACTTTTCAAGTTCTGAGCCTTCTTTAACAATCTTTTTCATTTCTGCCTCAAGCTTTTCCAAATCTTCAGGGCCAAACGGCTTATCACCGCAGTCAAAGTCATAATAAAAGCCATTGTCAATAGCAGGTCCGATTGTCAGCTTAACATCAGGATAAAGCCTTTTAACAGCCTGAGCCATTATATGTGATGCAGTATGGTTAAATGCATGCTTTCCGTCTGCGTCATCAAAGGTTACGATTTCAAGTTCGCAGTCTTCTTCAACAACAGTGCGCAAATCCTTAACCTCGCCGTTGATTCTGCAGGCACAGGCATTTCTGTAAAGTCCCATTGAAATTTCTTTTGCGATTTCGGAAACTGAAAGTCCGTTTTCAAATTCACGAACTTCTCCGCCCTTCAGTGTAAGTTTCATAATAATTCCTCCAAAAAATAAAAAAATCACCCTGTAAAAATACAGGGTGAAAAATAATTCCACGGTTCCACCTGAATTGCACATTGCTGTGCCGCTCAAAAGCCCTTAACGCAGGCAAGACGGCTGTTATTGGCAGCTCTCAGGGATGGTAGCTTACGGCTTTTTATGTGCTTATTTCAGCAAAGAAAGCACTCTCTGAATAAAAAGTTGACGCAGTCTTGTTCCCGTCACAGATTTAATATACCATCATTATAACACTATTATTTCAAATGTCAATTGAAAATATGCCACTATATATACTATATTATTCATAAAAACTTGACAGTTACAAGATATAGGTGTATTATATTCTGGAAGTTCTACATACTGTTTTAAAAACTTCACACATATAATTCGCATTTAAACTGTACCTTTTCTGATGATTATTAGCAGAGCTAAAGCTCTGAACAAAAGAATTTTACAACAGAAGGAGGTGCTATTGATGATGGAAATTAAAATTGTTATTCTTATTGCGGTTGCTTCGGCAGTGATTTTCGGCATACTCGGCTTTATCATAGGTTCTTATGTAAGAATGAAAACAAGCGAAAAGGAAATCGGCTCTGCCACACAGGAAGCAACAAGAATTATTAATAACGCATTAACTGAAGCTGAAACAACAAAGAAAACAAGCCTTATTGAAGCTAAGGACGAAATTCACAGACTGCGCTCGGAAGCAGACAAGGAAATCCGTGAAAGACGCAGCGAGGTTCAAAGGCAGGAAAACCGTCTTACTCAAAGAGAGGAATACCTTGATAAAAAGTCTGATTCTCTTGAGGCAAAAAGTGAAAATTTAAGTGCAAAGCTTAAAGAAGCAGAAGAAAATTTACAGGAAATCGATAGCATCAAGAAAAGCCAGTTTGATATGCTGGAGCGTATCTCAGGTCTTACACAGGAGCAGGCAAAGGACCAGCTTTTAAGCACTCTTGAAGAAGAGCTTGACACTGAAAAGAGCAAACGCATTCTTGAGCATGAGCAGATGATCAAAGATCAGAGCGATGTGCTCGCAAGAGAAATTATCGGCACAGCTATTCAACGCTGTGCAGCAGACCACACAGCAGAAACAACCGTTTCCGTTGTTGCTCTTCCAAACGATGAAATGAAGGGCAGAATCATAGGAAGAGAAGGAAGAAATATCCGTTCTCTTGAAACAATCACAGGCGTTGAACTTATTATTGATGATACACCCGAAGCAATCACAATCAGTTCATTTGACCCTGTAAGGCGCGAAATTGCAAGGCTCACTCTTGAAAGACTTATTCAGGACGGACGCATTCATCCTACACGCATTGAAGAAATGTTTGATAAATCCACAAGAGAAGTTAATGCTATTATTAAGCAAGAGGGCGAAAAGGCAGTGCTTGCCGCAAACTGCGGTTCTATTCACCCTGAGCTTGTTAAGCTTCTCGGAAAACTGAAATTCCGTACATCTTACGGTCAGAGCGTACTCAAGCACAGCCTTGAAGTAAGCTACATTGCAGGTCTTATGGCTGCTGAAATCGGCGCTGATGAAAAACAGGCACGCCGTGCAGGTCTTCTTCACGATATAGGTAAGGCACTGGACCACGAAATGGAAGGCTCACATATTGCACTTGGTGTTGAATATGCGCGCAAGTATAAAGAAAACGAACAGATTATTCACGCAATTGCGGCACATCATGGTGAAATTGAATGTAAAACAGTTGTTGCAAGCCTTGTTCAGGCTGCCGATGCTGTTTCTGCCGCCCGCCCCGGTGCAAGACGTGAAAACATTGAAAATTACATTAAACGTCTTCAGCAGCTTGAAGAAATTTCAACAAGCTTTGAGGGTGTTGAAAGAGCATATGCAATTCAGGCAGGCCGTGAGGTTAGAGTTATGGTTAAGCCTGATGCTGTAAGCGATGATAAAATGCCTTATATTGCACATGAAATTGCAAAGAAAATTGAAGCTGATATGGAATATCCGGGTCAGATTAAGGTTAATATTATTCGTGAATCACGTGCATATGATGTTGCAAAATAGTATTATTAAAGTAGGCGGACAAAGCTCCGCCTATTATTTTTAAGGAGAGAACTTATGATTAAACACATTGTTTGCTTTAAGCTGAAGAACAACAGCGAGGAGAAAAAGCAGAAAGCTAAAAACGTGCTTTTATCTATGACAGGTAAGGTTGATCTGATAAAAGCCATTGAGGTTGGAACAGACTTTTTAGGCTCGCCACGCTCTTACGATGTAATTCTTCAGGTTACGCTTGAAAACAAAGAAGCTCTTGATTTATACCAGAATGACGATTACCACTGCAATGAGGTTAAGCCTTATATGCACAGCGTTATGGAAAGCTCAGTTGCTGTTGATTATGAGCTGTAAAAAAAAAACAGGCAAAATATTGCATTAACGAAATAAAGCCGCGAACACGTTGTTCGCGGCTTTTATTGTACAATGTTGTTACTCATCGTATTCTAATGTGTAAAACTTAGCCTTAAAAGTTTCACTTCCGTCAATTTTTGAATACTCACCATAGTGATGAAATTTCAACCCGCATTTTTCCATAACCTTTCCCGAACGCGGATTATCAATCGCATGGCCGCTGCATATTTTATTCACGCCAAGCGTATTGTGCACAAAATCAATGATTGCCTTCATTGCTTCCGTGCAATAACCCTTATGCCAATAATCATAATGCAGGTTATAGCCCATACCCCAATAGCCCTCCATTTGTGCATTAGGACCTATACTGCCTGTTCCTATAACCCTGTTTTCTTCTTTAAGAACAAAAGCCCAGTTCCATTCTTTCTCATCAACAAGTGTAGATTTTATCCATTCAATAGTCTGGCTTATGTCTGTTAATCTCGGATATGACATAAATCTTGCCACACGTTCATCACTGTTCCAGCTGAAGCAAGCCTCAGCATCTTCAAGTGCAATAGGTCTTAAAATCAATCGTTCTGTTTCTAAAATCGGTTCTTTGCTCATATGAATCTCCTTCTTTCTAAAAAAATAACTGCTGACAAACAATGTGTTCGTCAGCAGTTTTGTTATACTATATAAAACAAAATCTATTCACAGCTAACCTGAACACAATGCAAATAAGCCCATACGGAATGCATGGGCTGCGCTGGCGCATTAAGTTTTGTGAATAAATGTTTCATAATGACTACCTCTTGTTTACATATTAACACCATAAATTATAATTGTCAACATACAAAAAGCACTTCGGTATTCCTTACTTGTTTTAACTTTTAATACTATATATGACTTTTGATTATCTGCACAATTTTGGAAACCGCTTTTGTTATTCCAGAGCATATTACAATAAGCACAAATGCCATAATTGCCATAATTGCACTATACGGTAAAGCATAATCATAAAAATTAGCAGGACCCATAAATATGCATGTTGATGGAATAAACAATAATACCGTTACAGGAATAAACACAAACTTATATGACAGCTTAATATTTTTTAAAAATCCAATAAATACAGAACAAACCGCAACACCAATTATATTCAATAATGCAATTGCCATTTCATCTCCGTCTTTTGCGGTTAAAGACGGAATATAAAATACGAAGGCCTCAATAAAAATAATCAAGATGTATAAAATCAAATTAACCTGATTTATTTTTTTAATTGAGTTTTCAATGGTTTCAACGATTACTTCATTTGATTTTTTAATAAGGTTATCCATCTCAATATCTTCCCCTAAAATAATTTCATTTACTGATACATCTAACGCATCAGAAAGAGGTATTAAAAAAGATACCTCCGGAAAACCTTTTCCGGTTTCCCATCTTGAAACAGCTTTATCGGTACAATTCAATATTTCTGCCAGTTCTTTTTGAGTAAGTTTCTTTTCTGCTCTTTTTTGTTTTATGAAAGCACCTGACTTAAAAGTGTCCATAACATCCCTCCTTTATCTCTATTTTAATAAACGAACAGCAAAAAGTCACCCTATGAATCATAGAATTCTGTAATTCTATAACAAAAAAGACCACGAACCGGTTGTTCGCAGTCTTTTCTTCTTTATTATTTATTTTGCAGATATTCATCAATAGCAACTGCAGCATTCTTGCCTGCACCCATTGCCTTGATAACCGTTGCAGCGCCTGTAACGGCATCTCCGCCTGCAAAAACACCCTCTCTGGATGTTCTGCCCATATCATCAGTAACAATTCCGCCGCGGCTGTTAACCTCAAGCCCTGCGGTTGTTGCCTTTATAAGCGGATTTGGTGATGTTCCGATTGCCATAATCACACAGTCAACATCAATAACATGCTCACTGCCCTCAACTGTAAACGGTCTTCTTCTGCCGGATTCATCGGGTTCTCCAAGTTCCATTTTAACACATTCAATACCACATACATTTTTATCATCATCGCCAAGAATGCGAATCGGATTCGTAAGCGTTTTAAATTCAATTGTTTCCTCCTGCGCGTGCTCAACCTCTTCTGCTCTTGCAGGAATTTCATCAAAGGAACGGCGGTAAACAATATAAACCTTTTCTGCACCAAGCCTTATTGCTGAGCGTGCTGCATCCATTGCAACATTTCCGCCGCCTACAACAGCAACTCTCTTGCCGTGATAAACAGGCGTTCTGCTGTCCTCTTTATACGCTTTCATAAGATTTATACGTGTTAAGAATTCATTTGCGGAATAAACACCTTTAAGGTTTTCACCCTCTATTCCCATAAATCTCGGAAGACCTGCACCTGAGCCGATAAACACTGCATCATATTTTGTGAAAATGTCGTCTATTGAAATACTTTTGCCGACAACAACATTTGTTTTGAACTCAACACCCGAAGCCTTGAGCCCCTCAACCTCACGTGCAACAATTGCCTTCGGAAGCCTGAATTCGGGAATACCGTAAACAAGAACACCACCTGCAATATGAAGTGCTTCAAAAACAGTTACATCATAACCCATTTTTGCCAGATCACCCGCACAGGTGAGTGAACTTGGACCGGAACCGATAATTGCAACTCTTTTACCTTTTTTCTCTATATTCACATTTGTAATTTCTGTATTCGCATTGTGATAATCGGCAACAAAGCGTTCCAGTCTGCCGATTGAAACAGCCTCGCCTTTAATACCTCTTACACATTTTGATTCGCACTGCCTTTCCTGCGGACAAACTCTTCCGCATACTGCAGGAAGCGCCGATGTGCGGTTAATAACCTCATATGCCTTTTCAAAATCGCCTGCTGCAACATATTCAATAAACTCCGGAATTGAAATATTTACAGGGCAGCCGCTGATACAAGGCTTATTTTTGCAGTTTAAACAGCGTTTTGCCTCTGCAATTGCAGTTTCGGCATCGTATCCGAGTGAAACCTCTTTAAAATTCTTATTTCTTACAAGCGGCTCCTGATTCGGCATAGGATTTCTTTTTGTAATATCCATCGTTATTCAGCCTCCTTGTTAAGAAGATTGCAGCTTGCTTCGCGTTCAAATTTCTTATATATTCCGCTGCGCTCGATTGCTTCATCAAAATCTACAAGATGACCGTCAAATTCAGGACCGTCAACACAGGCAAACTTCGTTTCTCCACCGACTGTTAAACGGCAGCCGCCGCACATACCCGTGCCGTCAACCATTATCGGATTCATTGAAACAACGGTTTTTATATCATACTCTTTGGTTAACTTGCATACAAATTTCATCATAGGAAGCGGACCTATAGCAATAACAAGGTCATACGTTTCGCCGCTTTCAATCAGCTTTTTAAGTGCATCTGTAACAAAGCCCTTATCCCCTGCCGTGCCATCATCCGTTACAAGCACATATTTATCCGAAACAGCCTTGAATTCGTCCTCGAGAATAACAATATCCTTTGTTCTGAAGCCAACAACGGAATGTACCTCTGTACCCACACTGAAAAACTTTTTAGCAACAGGATATGCAATTGCAGAGCCTACACCGCCGCCTATAACAGCAACCTTTTTATAGCCCTCTGTTTTCGTTGCATTGCCGAGCGGACCTACAAAATCCTGAATAAAATCCCCCTCTTCTTTTTCATTAAGAAGCATCGTTTCAGCACCGACAATCTGAAAAATAATTGTAACGGTATTACTCTCTCTGTCATAATCAGCA
>CAJTMQ010000032.1:0-1185 GCA_910577215.1 uncultured Eubacterium sp.
AGTATACTATCAAGGACAAATATAATTTCAGAATTAAGCATGTTTAAACAATATTTGATCTCGTTCGATTTGCTTAGTGGAAAAATGTTATTGCATATAGCAGCTTTTTCGTTAATTGCCAAAGTTAATTCTGCAGATTCTATAGTATTAGGCATACAAATTGCAACAGAGTCATTTTCCTTAACGCCTAATGTTTCAAGTTTCTTTGCATATTCAACTATGGTTTTGTCTAATTCTCCATAAGTGACTTTTTTACCAAAATATTCGAGTGCAATAAAATTAGAATCGATTTTTTTGCTTCTTATGTAATCCATTTTTGTCATTTTAGGAAAAACAGAATTTTCCATATTTTTGTAATACTTAAGCCATGGCTTATCTATTGATGGGTAGCCTGTTAATTTTTGATCGTTCATTTTTTATCCTCCTTAAATTAAAAAAAGCGCAGCCGAAGCTGCGCCAAAAACACATAGCTCCGAATTGTCGCCAAACAAAAATTAAACATACACCACAATGAAGTATGAGAAATAGAGCATGTATTTTTACCAAAGGATAAAAAAATACACACTTCACTTGCGGCATAACCTATTTAATTTTTGTTTGGCGAGTTCAGTATATCATTATCAAAACAGTTAGTCAACTAAATTTTTGCTGCTGAATATCTGCCGTTCATTATTTTAGTAACTATTACTACCATAAACAATGCATTCGTGGTATTGAACTATGTTTTCGTTGTAAAAAACTAAAAAAGTTCTTGACTTTGTTTGACCTTTGTGTTATTATCACTATAGAAAGTCAAAGAAAGTCAAAGTCAAAAATGATTTTATGTGCTTTGACAAAACATACAGGCTTAATGATTATGTTGGGAAGTGACAGGAAAATGAAAATGACAGACATTATCGCCGATATGATTCTTGATATGTTTGATGAAGAAAACAGCACCATTCAGATTCAGCGAAATGATTTGGCATCTCAGCTTGGCTGTGTTCCGAGTCAGATAAACTATGTTATAACCTCTCGGTTTACACCTGAGCAGGGCTACAGAATAGAAAGCAGACGCGGCGGCGGCGGATGTATTTATATAACAAGGGCAGATAATAAAAATTCTGCAATTGTTGCACTTATAAACAGCATCGGTGCTTCTATTGATGAACGCTCCGCAAAAGCGAATATATATAATCTGAATTA
>CAJTMQ010000032.1:1208-17114 GCA_910577215.1 uncultured Eubacterium sp.
ATAAAACAGCAAAGCTGCTTATTGCCGCCACGGCGGACAGTAATTTACGCGGTCTGCCCGCCGAGGTAAGAAATGCAGTAAGAGCAAAGCAGTTTAAACAGATGCTTCTTGCATATATTGATTAGGGCAATAAAGTTCATTAGAATTGCCTAAAATACAGAAAGGATTGATTTTACTATGAAATGTCAGCATTGTAATGAAAGGGAAGCAACAACCTATATCAAGAAAAATATAAACGGCAAAAAAACAGAAATGCACCTTTGCAGTGAATGTGCAGCAGAGCTTGGTGTTATGAATGAATTTTCACCGGAAAGCTTTTTTGCAGATACCTTCTTCGGAAATTTCCTCGGTGCGGGTATTCCTGCAATGAATGTGCTTTCCGGAGTGGACAGATGTGAATACTGCGGTTCATCATTTAATGATATTGTAAAAAGCGGAATGGTTGGCTGCTCGCATTGCTACAGCAAATTTGATGATAAGCTTGAGCCGTCAATCGTTAAAATTCACGGCAAAACAAAGCACGTTGGTAAAAATGTAAGTTATACTACAGAGGAAGAACCAATTGTAGAAGCTAAGCAGGAAAATACAGTTGAAGCATTAAAAAATGATTTGAAGCAGGCAATTAAAGAGCAAAGATTTGAGGATGCCGCTGTGCTTCGTGACAGAATTAAAGATTTAACACAGGAGGCATAAACAATGAGCAAATGGTATAACGGCGGTGGCGCAGATAACGATATAGTTCTCTTTTCAAAGGTAAGGCTTGCAAGAAATCTCAGTGACACTCCTTTTAAAAGCAGAATGAGCAGAGAAATTAAGCGAAATACAATAAAAAAGCTTTATGCCTGCGTTAAAAATTCAGAGCTTGCAGGAGATTTCAACATTTTTGATTTAGCTGCCGCATCTGATGTTAAGGCGGTATCCTATGCCGAAAAGCAGTTAATAAGCCCTGAATTTGCAAAGGAAAAGGGAGCATTTCTTCTTTCTTCAAATGAAAATGTATCGGTTATGCTTTGTGAAGAGGATCATATACGAATAACCGCCTTTGCAGGTGGTCTTGCAACAGAAAAAGCATATGAGCAGGCAGATAAAATTGATAATGTGTTTATTGAAAATATGAAAATTGCCTTTGATGAAAGCCTTGGCTTTTTAACGGCAAGCCCTATCAATCTTGGCACAGGCTTAAAGGTTACCGTTGCAATGCATCTGCCTGCCATTAAATCAAACGGCGGTATTGCAAGGCTTGCGTCTATGGTTGGAAAGCTCGGTCTTTCGCTCCGCCCGTTATACAGTGAGAAGGGCGCATTTTATCTTCTTTCAAATCAGATTTCCATGGGTATCAGCGAAAAGGCAGCTATTGATAATATCAATGCCGTTGCCGCCCAGATTATAAGGCAGGAAAGAAATCTGCGTGATGTTATGAAAAATAGTGAAGTGTGGGAGGATAAATTGTACCGCAGCATGGGCACACTTAAAATGGCAAGACGTCTTGATTTCAGTGAGTTTATTGAGCTTATTTCCGATGTTAGGCTCGGAATTTCACTTGGATTTTTTGATGAGGATATATTCACTGTTGATGATCTGATTCATAATCTTGCCGACGGCAGTGTGCTTTCAGACTCAGACAGTGAGGATGAACACGAGCTTGCTCCTAAAATCAGAGCAGGAATTCTAAGAGATAAATTGAAATAAGAGGGTAATTCCTCTTATTCAGGAGGAATATTTATGTATAGATTTAACAGCTTTACACAGAAAGCAAATGATGTTTTAAATTTGGCAATAAAAGCGGCTGAAAATTTCGGACACAGTTATGTCGGATCAGAGCATATTCTGGTAGGTATTCTTAAAGAGGGAACAGGTGTTGGTGCACTGCTTCTTGAAGAAAAGGGAGTTTCTCTTGAAAAAATAGAGGAATTGATTGAAAAATATGTAGGTGCAGGCAATCCGACTCGTCTTTCGCCCGATGATTTTACACCGCGAAGCAAGAGAGTTATTGAAGTCAGCTTTCAGATTGCTCGAGGAATGCTTAATTCCTTTGTAGGCACAGAGCATATTCTGCTTGCGCTTCTTCGCGAGGGAGATTCGTATGCCGTTAAGTTCCTTAATGCCTGTGCAGTTGATGAGCAGTCACTGCTTGAGGAAGTATGCTCCTCACTCGGCAAAACAGAGGATGATTTTAAGGGGAATACCCGCACGGCAAGAAGGGGAAAAAGCACAACACCTACTCTTGATGAATTCGGAAAGGATTTAACCGAAGCAGCAGGGCAGGGAAAAATAGACCCTGTTATCGGCAGAGATAAGGAGATTGAAAGAGTTATACAGATTCTTTCAAGGCGCACAAAGAATAATCCCTGTCTTATTGGTGAGCCCGGTGTTGGTAAAACCGCTATAGCGGAGGGACTTGCTCTTAAAATCGTTAAGGATGAGGTGCCGGAACTGCTTGCAGGCAAAAAAATCGTTGCACTTGATTTAACATCAATGGTTGCAGGCACAAAATACCGCGGTGATTTTGAGGAAAGAATCAAAAAGGCGATGGATGAGGTCAGAAATTCCAAGGATGTTATCTTGTTTATTGATGAGGTGCATACCATTATGGGTGCGGGCTCTGCTGAGGGTGCTGTTGATGCGGCAAATATTCTGAAACCGTCACTTGCAAGAGGTGAAATTCAGGTTATCGGTGCAACTACAATTGATGAATACAGAAAAAATATTGAAAAGGATTCGGCACTTGAAAGGCGTTTCCAGAGTGTTATGGTAGGCGAGCCTACCGAGGAGGAAACGGTAGCTATTCTTAAAGGACTGCGTGATAAATACGAGGCACACCATAAGGTTAAGATAACGGATGAGGCAATTGAAACAGCTGTTAAGATGAGTTCACGCTATATTGCAGACCGTTTTCTGCCCGATAAGGCAATTGATTTGATTGATGAGGCAGCATCACGTGTAAGGCTTAAAGCCTTTACAGCTCCGCCTAACCTTAAAGAGATGGAAAATGAGATAAAAAGGCTTCAGGAGGAAAAGGCTTCTGCTGTAAGGAGCCAGGATTTTGAGAATGCTGCTAAAATCCGTGATAAGGAAAAGGATTTGCAGACTCTTCTTGATGATGAAAAGGAAAAATGGAAGAACAGCTCCTCTCACGATGTAAAGGAAATTTCAACGGAGGATATTGCTTCGGTAGTTTCAGCGTGGTCGGGCATACCTGTTAATCAGCTTACCAAAGAGGAATCCGAAAAACTGCTTAATATGGAGCAGATTATGCACGAGAGAATTGTTGGTCAGGATAAAGCAGTTTCCTCCATTGCTAAGGCAATCCGCCGCGGAAGGGTAGGACTTAAAAATCCGAACAGACCTCTTGGCTCATTTATTTTCCTTGGACCTACAGGTGTAGGTAAAACGGAGCTGTGCAAAACGCTTGCAGAAGCAATGTTCGGTAACGAAGATGCAATTATAAAGCTTGATATGAGCGAATATATGGAAAAGCATACCGTATCAAAGCTTATCGGCTCTCCTCCCGGATATGTCGGTTTTGATGAGGGCGGTCAGTTAACTGAAAAAATGAGAAGAAAGCCTTACTCGGTAGTTCTGTTTGATGAAATTGAAAAGGCACACCCTGATGTTTTCAATATGCTTCTTCAGATTCTTGAGGATGGTGTATTAACGGACTCTCAGGGCAGAAAGGTATCCTTCAAAAACTCAATTATCATTATGACCTCCAATGTAGGTGCATCAAAGATAACGGATAATAAAACTGCACTTGGCTTCGGCGGCAGTGAGGGCGGAAATGCAGATATTGAAAGTCTTGTTATGGGTGATTTAAAGAAAACCTTTAAGCCTGAATTTCTTAACAGAATTGATGAAATCATTGTTTTCAATCAGCTTGAAAAGGATGATATTGTTGAAATTGCAAAGCGTATGCTTAAATCACTGAAAAAGCGTCTTGCAGATATGGAAATTGAGGTTGAATTTACAGATACTGCAATCTCAGCTCTTGCAGCAGCAGGCTTTGACAAGGTTTACGGGGCAAGACCTCTTCGCAGAGCAATTCAGCAGAAGATTGAAGATCCGCTTTCAGAGCTTATACTTGAAGAAAAAATCACTAAAAACAGTAAATGCACCGTTGATTTCAAAAACGGCGAATTCACATTTGAATAAAAAAAGAACACCTCAACATTCATGTTGAGGTGTTTTTATTATTTTCGAACTGTTTCAATGATAAAATCTGCTATTTTTGTGCTGTTGACAACATAGCTGCCGTGAAGCTCACCGTTAAAGATTGTAAGCGTGCTGTTCGGTATGCCGTCTGCAATGTGTTTCAGGTGTGACTGCTTAATCATATCCTTGCTTCCGCCTGTAACAGAAACAGGAATTTTGATATTGTTAAGCTGCGTATCGGTAATATTCGGCTCGGTAAGCATAAGTTTTATTCGCTTTGCTCTTGTAAAAAAATAAGTTATTTTATAAATCAGAAGATTAATGGTGTTCAGTCCGTTCGGCTGCGTATTCACACCGCTCGCAACAATCCGTGAAATCGCTTCGGGATGTTTAATGGCTAAGATGAGGGCAACAATGCCGCCGTCACTGAAGCCATACACAATGGGCTTTTCAAGGTTTAATTTGCAAATGAATTCATATACATCATTTGCCATGTCCTCATAGTGAAGCTCATCAACGGGTGAGCTTTTTCCGTGACCTCTTGTGTCAATCGCATAAACAGTAAAATGCTTTTTCAGCACAGCTGTTGCCTTGTTGAAAATGGTGTGATCCTCACCGTTGCCGTGCAGCATAATAAGCGGCACACCGGTGCCTGTTTTTTCATAGTATAAATTTATCTTGGATGTTTGCTGTATCATTTTTCACCTCTTAAAGCTTAGCATTAATGCACATGATTCCCTTATCCGTAATATCTACCATGCCGTAGCAGCCGTCTGCAGCAGCACCGGGATTCATAATATGAAGTCCGTTATCGTATTCATAATACGGGTTGTGTGTATGACCGAATAGAACAACGTCCACACCCCTGTTTTTTGCTTCGTGAATTAAATCAATATAGGAAAGTTTAACACGGAAGGTGTGCCCGTGGCAGAACATGATTTTTTACCGCCGAACTTTAGTTCTCTTACCGCAGGCTCTGTGGAATACCAATCTGTATTTCCGCATACGGATATAATATTTAATCTGTCACCAAAATATGCTTTTGCGTATTCAAAGTCATCGCCGCCGCTGCAGTCCCCAAGGCAAAGAAAATAATCAGCATCATCAATATGCATTTCAATTATATCAAAAATGTTGCTTTTTCTTCCGTGGCTGTCAGATATTACAAGCAATCTCATTCATATATTTCCTTTATTTTTCATAGTATTGTTATAGGATAATTTATAATAATCCTGAATTAATTATATTAGAAATGAAAGGGGAATACAACAGCAAAATGAATCTTAGCGAAGAGCAAATGAAAAAATTAATGAAAAATGCTTCTAAAAAAACAGGAGTAGATGTAAATAAAATGAAAAATGCGGCAGAAAGCGGAAAGCTTGATGATTTTATAGGAAAAAATCTTTCCTCGGAAGCATCGCAAAAGCTGAAGTCTGTTTTAACAGATAAATCTGCCACAGAAAAATTACTTTCAACTCCCGAGGCAAAGGCGCTTCTTAAAAATTTATTAAAGGGATAAGATATGGATAACTTAAATGATATTATTTCAAGCCTTTCATCAGATGATATTAATATGCTTAAGGGTGTTGCTTCCTCAATATTGGGAGAGGATGCTGTTAATGACAGTCCGAAGCCTGCACCGCAGCAGAACAACAATACAAACAGTCTGGCTTCCTTAGGCTTTAATGCCGATGATTTTAATATGATGATGAAAGCAAAATCTATGTTTGACAGAATGAATTCCACCTCAAACAAAAACACTGATTTAATACTTGCACTCAAGCCGCACCTTTCGCCCGAAAACAGAAACAAGGCAGATACTGCAATTAGAATTTTAAAAATGTTTGAAATACTGCCGCTGCTTAAGGATTTATTTTAAATGCCGTCTTTTTCAAGTATGGATATTGAGGAAGCAAAAAAGCGTGTAAGGGAAATGCAAAGCAGGGCAGACAGCTATGTTTCAGGCGGGAAAAACAGTTTTAAATCAGAACAAAAGAATATGGAAAGCGCACCTCATAAAAAAGAAGAAGCAAAGCCCAAGGAGGAGAGCAGGGAGGAGGAAAAAGAAGATTCCCTGTTTTCGGGTGATTCTTCCTTTATAATTCTTGTTTTGCTTATGCTTTTATCTCACGAGGGTGCAGATAATAAATTGCTGCTTGCACTGCTTTATTTGCTTCTTTAGAGCTTCGGAGTTTTTCGATGCTCTGAAGAAAGTGCAGGCAGTCTTTTTGCGTTTAAGCTGTTATAATAAATTAAATATAATATGGAAATAATGGTAATGTTGTGGTAATATATAATATCATTATAGATTATTTTAATCGGAGGATAAAATGGCTGATTTTTTAAAAATAAATGCAGCAAACGGAATTGATATTGTTTCGGTTCCTGCATCACAGTTCAAAACCAATGAAATTTCATTGTCGCTTGCTATGCCGCTTTCAAAGGAAACGGCATCGGTCAATGCAATTATACCAATGCTTCTATGCAGAAGCTCAAAGAATTATCCTGATTTAACGGCGCTTAATACAAAGCTTGCTTCACTTTACGGCGCTGTTCTTGAGCCGTCTGTGTTAAAGTTAGGGGAAACACAGCTTTTGAAATTCGGTATCACCTGCGTTGATGACCGCTTTTCATTTGATGGTGAAAAAATATCAAAGGAATGTGCAGAGCTTCTTCTTTCAATCCTTTTTGAGCCGAAGCTTAATGAAAACGGTATGTTTTTAAAAGAAGACATTGAACGTGAGAAAAGAATTTTAACTGAGAAAATTGAAAGTGAAGAAAATGAAAAACGCACATATGTGCTTCGTAAGGCAGAAGAGGTTATGTTTGAGGGTGAGCCTTATGCAGTTAACCGCTATGGCACAAAGGCAGATGTTGCGGCTATAGACGAAAGCAGTGTGTTTGCTGCGTGGAAGAATATGCTTAAAACGGCAAAGGTGCTGTTAACTGTTGTGGGCAGTGCAGATGTAACTGAAATTTCTCAAATGCTGGGTGGCTGCTTTGCCGAAATTGAGCGTGAATATTTACCGCTTCCGGAAGCAGTGTTTAAGCCCGATGTGCAAAAGGTTAAAGAGGTTACCGAAAGAATTGATGTTAAGCAGGGAAAGCTGATTCTAGGCTTCAGGGTTAATTTAAAGCCTGATGATGAACTTACGCCTGCAATGCGTTCATTTGCGGATGTTTTCGGCGGCGGACCTTATTCAAGACTTTTCACCAAGGTGCGAGAGGAAATGAGCCTCTGCTATTACTGTTCAGCAAGATATAACCGCCAGAAAAGCTTTATTATTGTACAGTGCGGCTGTGAGGAAGAAAATATGGAAAAGGCTGTTTCACAGATATTGAGGCAGCTTGATGAAATTAAAAACGGCAATTTTGATTATGAGTTCAAATCTTCAAAAATCAGCTTAACCGATGCAATCAATTCTGTTTATGATGCACCCGAATCACTTGAAAACTGGTATCTTTCCCAGATTACGGACAGTGAATTTAAAGCTCCCGGCGAAAGTGCAGCACGCAACAATGCCGTTACTAAGGAGCAGATTATTGAGTGTGCAGACCTTGTTACGCTTGATACGATTTACAGACTTGTTTCAACAGGGGAGGGTGAATAAATATGAAAGAAATTAAATCAGAAGTTCTTCAGGAAAAATATTTTGAGATAGACCATAAGTCCGGACTTAAAATATTTGTTATGCCTAAGGAAAATTACAAATCCACCTATGCAATTTTCGGCACAAAATACGGTTCAATTGATAACCGCTTCAAAAGAAGTGACAGTGATGAATACACAGTTGTACCCGAGGGAATTGCTCACTTTTTGGAGCACAAGCTTTTTGAAAGTGAAGAACTGGATGCCTTTACACGCTATGCAGAAACAGGTGCTTCTGCAAATGCTTACACCTCGTTTGATAAAACCTGCTATCTTTTTCAGTGCAGCGACAGATTTGAGGACAGCCTTAAAATTCTGCTTGATTTCGTTACACACCCTTATTTCACCAAGGAAACAGTTGAAAAGGAACAGGGAATCATCGGTCAGGAAATCACAATGTATTACGATGTTGCAGGCTGGATGAGCACCTTTAATCTTTTAAGATGCCTTTATAAAAATCACCCTGTAAGAATTGATATTGCAGGCACTGTTCAGTCCATATCAGAGATTACAGACAAGCTGTTGTACGATTGTTATAATACGTTCTATAATCTTAACAATATGGCACTTGTTGTTGTAGGGAATGCTGATGCTGACCGTGTTGTTGCTCTTTGTGATGAGTACCTTGAAAAGGCAGAGGGTGTAACGGTTGAACGTGCATTTGAGGAAGAGCCAAGGGAAATTGTTAAGCCTTATGATGAATATAATCTTGCAATGAGTATGCCTGTATTTTCATTTGGTTACAAGGAAAAATGCGAAACACCAACCCGTTCTCACAGAGAGGTTATTGAAACTGCAATTCTTCTTGAAATTCTTGCAGGCGAATCTTCTTCTCTTTACAGTAAGTTATTTCAGCAAGGGCTTATCAATTCAAGCTTTTCAAAGGAATACTTTATAGGCTATGGTTATGAGGCTGTTATATTTGACGGTGAAAGCTCCAATCCTGAGGCTGTTGCAGAGGCTGTAAAGGAAGAGGTTGCAAGGCTGAAAAAAGAAGGCATAGACGATAATCTTTTTGAAACTGTACGCAGAAATCTTTACGGCAAGGAGATTATGGAATATAATGATATAGACGGTGTTGCAAATGCAATTATCGGCAGCTACTTTGCAGGCTATGAAATATTTGAAACGATGGATATTTATAAAGCTGTAACGAAAGAGGATATTGAAAACCGCCTTGCTGATATGATGCAGGAGGAGTACAGTGCGCTTTCGGTGGTTAAAGCCAAGGATTAAACCTTATGGGAGAACTTTAAAATGAGTGATTTTACAAGAGTGTATTTTGACGGATTGGGAATAGATTTTGATTTGCCCTCCGTTGCATTTTCAATAGGCACCTATGAGGTTCATTGGTATGGAATTGTAATTGCCTTTGGTTTTGCCCTTGCCGTGCTTTACGGCGGCAGAATGGCATATAAATGGAAAATGAGCCTTGATGGAATGACGGATGTTCTTCTTTGGGGAACGGTTTTCGGAATTATTTTTGCAAGAGCATATTATGTTTTCTTTCAGTGGGACTATTATTCGCTTCATCCCGGTGAGATTATTGCAATCTGGAACGGCGGTATTGCAATATACGGCGGAATTATCGGAGCAATAATCGGTGCGGCAATAGGCTGCAAGGCAGGCAAAATCAATTTTCAGAATCTGCTTGACTTAGGTGCCCTCGGTCTGCTTATAGGTCAGGGCATCGGCAGATGGGGAAATTTCTTTAATCAGGAAGCATTCGGCACAAATACGGAAACGGCACTTTTTCGTATGTGGTCTGCAAAAATCCGTGATACCCTTTCGGCAGATCAGGCAGATTTGCTTGCAAAGGGTATAGAGGTTAACCCCGAACAGGCTGTTCACCCCACATTTCTTTATGAGAGTGTGTGGTGCCTGCTTGTGTTCGCAATGCTTCATATAATTGTTACGAAGCACCGCAAATTCAAGGGTGAAGTATTTTTACTTTACGGCATTTTCTATGGCTTAGAGCGTATGATTGTAGAGGGTATGAGAACAGACAGCCTCTACATAGCAAACACAACAATTCGTGTGAGTCAGCTTCTGTCTGCCGTTATAGTGGTTGTATTCGCCGTTTGGCTTATTACTATGTTTGTTAAACTGAAAAAGGGTACGCTTTCAAGAAAATATCTTATTAATCCGCCGCCTGTTCCTTTTGTATTGCAGCAGGCACCTGTTGATGTTTCCTATGTTTATGCAAGCGGAAAGTCAACAGCTTCTGAAACGGATTTCTTTAAGGTTAATATAAAGGAGGAAAACTAAAATGGCAATTATTGACGGAAAAGCAGTAGCAAAATCAGTTCGTGAAAGAGTTGCAGGTGAAACTGCAGAACTTAAGAAAAAGGGTGTTACACCGGGTTTGGCAGTAATTATTGTTGGGGAAGACCCTGCATCTCAGGTTTATGTAAGAAATAAGGAAAAAGCCTGTGAAGAGGTTGGCTTTTTCAGCGAAAAGTTTGCACTTCCCGAAAGCACAACGCAGGAGGAGCTTAATGCACTTGTTAAAGAGCTTAATGAGCGTGATGATATAAACGGCATTTTGTGCCAGCTTCCGCTTCCGAAGCACCTTGATGATAAAGAGGTAATTAATCTTATTAATCCAATTAAGGATGTGGATGCTTTTCACCCTGTAAATGTTGGTGCAATCATGATTGGTGATTATAATTTCCTTCCGTGCACCCCTGCAGGTGTTATGGAGCTTATTCATTCAACAGGTGTTGATGTATGCGGCAAAAAGGCAGTGGTTATCGGCAGAAGCAATATCGTAGGCAAGCCAATGGCAATGCTTCTTCTTCACGAAAATGCAACCGTTGAAATCACACATTCAAGAACGCAGAATCTGGCTGAAGTAACGGCAGGTGCGGATATTCTTGTTGCCGCTATCGGCAAGGCAAAATTTGTTACTGCCGATATGGTTAAAGAGGGTGCAGTTGTTATTGATGTCGGAATGAACAGAGATGAAAACGGCAAGCTTTGCGGAGATGTTGATTTTGAAGCAGTTACGGATAAGTGCTCCTATATAACGCCTGTTCCCGGCGGAGTAGGACCAATGACAATTTCAATGCTTATGCAGAACACTCTCACCGCCGCTAAAATCCAGAACTCAATTACAGATTAATGAAAACAGCGGATTATCAGAAGTTTTTCAAAGAAATATGTGATAAACTCCGTTTAGGAATGCTGAAGAGTAAAGCAAAAAGAGTTTCAGGCGGATATATGCATAAAATGTACCGCATAAAAACAAGCAGCGGTGATTATGCAGTAAAGCTGCTTAACCCGGTCATTATGCAGCGTTTGGATGTGTTTGATAATTATAAATTAGCGGAAGAATTGGAAAATAAGCTGCAGGCTGCAGATATTTCGATTGTTCCTGCACTGGAATTTGACGGAAGAAAAATGCAGTGCTTTGAAAATCAGTATTTTTATGTTTTCAATTGGATAAACGGAAAAGCACTGACTCAAAGAAAAATTAAAGCAGAGCATTGTGAAAAGATTGGCAGAATTCTGGCAAAAATACATAAGATTGCTTGTTCGAAAAAAGCAGATGTAAAAGAAGCGGAGAAAATTGATTGGGACTTTTATATTGAAAAGGCTAAGCAAGAATGCCCTGAAATTGTAACGCTTTTGACTGATAATAGGGAATTGTTATATAAAAGTATGAACAATGGTAATGCTGCTTTAAAACGAATTCCGAATATTACCTGTGTTTCAAATGGCGATATGGACAGTAAAAATGTTTTGTGGGTTGATAATGAACCTCTTATTATTGATTTGGAATGTTTGAATTACGGTAATCCGTTTACTGAGCTTTTTCAGCTTTCTCTTTGCTGGTGCGGATATGAGCACTGCAAAATAAATTATAATTTGCTTAAGGTTTTTATTTGTTCTTATATACAGGAATATGGTTCGTTCTATGCGAAGTGGGAAGATTTATATTACAGTAATATTGCCAGGCATGAATGGCTTGAATATAATATCAAACGGGCACTGCGGATAGAATGTAATGATGATGATGAATGCCGACTAGGTATTGAACAGGTTAAGGAAACAATGAAACATATAGTCTATTATGAAGATATAAAGGATGAGTTGTTGCCATTCCTTGAAAATATAAAATAACTGTAACGAATGCTTATTTAGTGTATGGATAAATTAAAGTCAAGAAAACGATTAAGATTAATAGGCTATGACTATTCAAAAGATGGTGCTTATTTTATAACGATATGCACAAAAGACAGAAAATGTATATTATCAAATATTGTAGGGACCGATGACCACATCGGTCCGAAAGTGCAGCTAACGGAAATCGGTAAGCTTGTGCAAAAATACATATTGCAATTAATGGTATTGATAGTTTTGTTATAATGCCAAATCATATACATTTAATCATCATAAAACAAAGCGGTGCGATGTGGTCATCGCACCCTACAAATGTATCAGGTGATATACGTACTTTCAAAACTTTGGTTACAAAAGATATAGGGAAGAGTATTTGGCAGTCAAAATTTTATGACCATATCATTAGAGATGAATATGATTATATGGTTCATTTGCAGTATATTGATGAAAATCCTGCAAAATGGATAGAGGATAAATACTATAAATAAAAGCGGCACGATATTATCGTGCCGTTTTTGTTGTGATCAATCCTCAAGGATTAATTCCGTGTTGTAATCGTCAATGTCATAATTTCCTGCGGAGTTTTTGAGAATGTCATAAAGCTGAACCTGAACACCGTCTGTGTTCTTAAGCTTAACCTTCTTTAAAATGAAATTAAAGCGTTTAAGCACACGCAGGAAAACATCACCCTTGGGTGTGCCCTCCTTAAAGGACTGATTTCCGCTGAATACCTGACGCACAAGCTCAACAATATAATCCTTGAGCAGCATTTTTCTGATTGATTTATCGCACTTGACCCAAAGCAGTCTTGCAGTGCCGCCTACGGTCAGCTTATTCAGCAGCTTGCCGATTTTCTTGGAAATGGGGAAGAGCTTTGTTTTGTTTCCTGCTCCGAAACGGCTTAAAAGCCTTGCAGGGTTTGTTTTAAGATCCTCAAGCATATTAACAATCATATTGTCAAACATATCATCAAGATACTTTGTGCAGCTTCTGCCGTTTGTATCCCATTCAAAATCAGGGCAGTTAATGGTTTCAATCTTAACCTTTTTACGGCTTTCAACAGTTACATAACGCATTACGGACGGGCTTGCGATGATTGAGCCTGTGCATACATCATAAAATTTGTTGCCCTTTTCCGTTATCTTCTCATTGATGCTCTGGTTGTGCATATGGCCTGTGAAAACAAGGTGCACACCCTCATCGGCAAGCATTGTTGTAATTTCACCTGCATTCTTCTGAACGGCAGACGGAACAATTGAGAATATCGGCTGACCCGGAAGCATAGGGTAGTGGTTCATTGCAATCATCATCTGCCCGTCTTCCCGAGCCTTTTTGGTCTGTTCCTCAATCCATGCAAGCTGCTCGTCATCATATGTTTTAAAATCTCTGCAGTTGCCGTCATTGTTAAGGGCAAGCAGGCGGATACCGTCACTGAGCTGCGCAACATATGAAAGGTGCTTTTTATCTACCGCAATGGCATCCTTAAAGCCGAATTCATAATAAAGGTCAAAAAGCTCCTCTCTCTTGGCAGCTCTTGGTGCGTGTTTGCCGTTTTCATCAAAGCAGAAGGCCTCGTCATCATCATTTTTGAAATCGTGATCTGCGGTGATAACAAAAATTCTTTTGCCGCTTTTTCTTAATTTCTTTAACAACTCAATAAATCCAAGGTGGCTTTCATATTCACCGTTGAAGGATAAATCACCTGCAATAAGCACTGTATCCGTTAAATCTGTGTTATTAAGCCATTCAAATACTGCATTGTTTATTGCCTCGGTTTCGGCAAAGCATTTCTGCTCAAAACGCATAAATTCATCATATTCCTTGCCTCTTGCACCAAGAGAATTTTTAAAATAGTGGGTGTCCGTTAAAAGCAAAAAATTGAAATTTTCCATTATTTTAACTCCTTGTTTTCATTGCTGAGTAGTCTTTTTTTTAAAACAGGCATCCATAAGCCTGCCTGAACAGAGCGGTGGTTAAAGCCGCATTCTGTTGCTTTAACCGTGTCATACCAATCGGTGAAGCAGTTTTTATCTTTGGTATCGGAAAGATAATTCAAAATACATTCTGAAAAGGCATTTGTGGTTGCCGCTGTATCATCAAGGCAGGAGGCCCAGAGCATCCAGTCCGTTTTTGTGAAATCTTTTCTGTAATCAAGCGGTGTGCCGTATTTGTTTATTACAGTGTGGTATTTTTCGATTTCTGCTTTATAGATGCTTTTGTCAAACAGATTAAATGCCAGAAGCCTGTCCCATACAAGATTGTATTTCAAGCTCCAGCTTTTTTCATTTCCTATTGAAAATGCAAGCCAGCCGTTTTCTGTTTTTGAAAGCCTTGTTAATTCATCTGCATATTGTTTTGCGATTTCAAGGGAATTATCCGCATTTCCTGTTAACTTTGCAATTTCAGAGAAGCAGGCAATACCCATAATGCTTTTTATTGCAAGGTTAACGTTCTTTTCACTGTGCCCTGCAAAATCATCCGTGCAAAGCTGATTCTCAAGCACAACTGAGCACCGGATTAAATAATTTGCCCATTTCTTAAGCAAATCAAAATTTTCTTCAAGCTGTGACTTATCCTTTGTAACCAAATAATATACATAGCTTGTTATCAGCATATTACCGCATTCTTCAATCGGCATATGGCAGTTTGGATTAATAACATCCTTTTTCATTTTGTAAACAGATTTCTTTTTATGGTTATAAAGCCTGTAAATTCCGTAAACCTGCCCGTTTGCAATGGGGTACTGACCTATATCGTGCGGAGCGAAATCGTGCTTCCATGCAGCATTACGTGAAAATTCAAATATACCCGTAAGCATTGCCTTAACAAGCTCAGGACGATAGAGCAAAAACATTGGAATTGCAGGGTATGTAACATCAACAGTGTTGATACAGCCATTGGAATTACACTCTTTTGATAAGTAAAGCAATTCACCTTTACAGTTTCTGAACAGCTTGTGTGCAGCCAAAACCTGCCTTGCAGCGGCGGTAAGTATTGCTCTATATGACTCATCAAAGTCTTCAGTGCCGCTTAATATCAGCTTGTTTTGTTCAAGCAGTCTGTTAAATAATATATTTCTGTTTTCGGAACAGTATGCGATGGCTTCTTCAATTGATTTGTGGCTTTCTGTCCATAAGGCTCTATATTTTGTGCCCATATATTCAATGGAATAAATATCATCATATGCCGCTATGTCAGTGAATGCTGCAGAGCCCTTAACCATTGCTTTATGTGCGGTATGGATACCGAAGCTGTCTGTAGAAACTGCACCGCCGAAAAGATAAAAACAGCCCCAGTCAGCAGAGGTAACATCACCGCTTTTATGCAGCGGTTTTTGTTTTCTGCATCCCATTTTAGCTGCGTTGCCCGCAGATGTTGAAACAATTTCTTTGGCTATAGCCTTTTTCTTTTGGTTGTAGCAGAAATCTTCGTTCATATAAAGGGATATATCAACATTGTGCTCCTCGTCATCATTAAAGGCAAGCTCATACTCAATAAAGGAGCAGGGCAGAGATAGGTCATACAAATCATCCAGCAGAAGCGGTGTCCAGAACTTAACCGTAAAGGTTAATAAATCATTTTTAAAGGTATATGCAGTTATGTAAGGTGTAACATCAACAGAGGTCTGAGGAATTGTATGCGGTTCAACACCTTTGCCCATAAAGCGATAAAGGTTATTATCTACGGACAGTGTACCTTTAAGTCTTTTTTCAATGCCGCACCACAGCACGGTGTTGCTTTCATAAAGCAGATCGGACTTAGACCATATGCTGAAAAACGGGTCAACTGTTATCAGCGGATAGGATGGGAGCTTCATAGCTTAATTCTCCTTTATTTATGTATATCATTATAATAATTAATTTTGCCGTTATCGTCAATTACTGCAACAATGCCGTTTTCCTCGCCGGTAAGAAAAATATCGGATTTGGCAATGCGTCTTATTCTGCGAAGTGTGATTTTATCTGCGGTTTTATAATTATTTG
>CAJTMQ010000032.1:17130-17365 GCA_910577215.1 uncultured Eubacterium sp.
GGGCTTCAGCTTGCGAAGCCATACGGAAGATGTTGAGCCTGCATAGCTGTGATGACCAACCTTAAGGCAGTTTAGTGCAAATTTCCCTTCGCTTTCAAGCAGAATTGCATCTGAAAATGAAGTGTTTAAAAAATGTATTCTGTTTTTACTGCCCGCTTTCTTATCAAAGGCAGTAAGTGTAGTATTTTTGTATTTTCTCATATCTTTTACCCTGCTAAAAAATATGCAGCTGTTT
>CAJTMQ010000032.1:17375-18880 GCA_910577215.1 uncultured Eubacterium sp.
GCTATAACAGCTGCATAAATGAATGTGTAATAATCTGTAATCAGTTTTCGTCAGCAACTGCGCTGCCGTCTTCTAACTGCCTTTCCCGCTGAGCAAGAACTGCTGTGTGAATATCTTCTTTTGTTTTGCCTGTTAATTTATAGAAGAAGAACGGAACACCTGCAAGGAACATCATAAGGCCGTGAACAACAGTGTAGAAGAACAGAAGCATAACCTTTGTGTGCAGGCTCTGATCCTGACTTACACCGTCAATTGCCTGAACGTATTCAATAATCGGAACCTTCGTGCCGTAAAGAACCATAGGAGCAGCTGCAGAAGCAATTGTTCCTGAAATCATTGTGCCGATACCGATGACAAACGGCAGTGAAGCATCAAGCCTTTTTCCTGTTTTAAGCTCAATATCCTCAAGCACGTCTGCCTGGAACATTGTTGGCAGAAGATTTGATGCACCGAATTGTAAGCCGATAAGAAACAGAAATACAACAAAAACAATCTGAAGAATCGGGCTTGGGCTCTTGAAATAAATATAACCTACTGCAAATGCAGCTGTGTTGATTAAAACGGAATAGATACCGCTTGCTATATAGAGCACCTTTGAATTGAATTTCTTAAGTAGGAAGTTGATTACAAGCATACCTACTGCAGTGCCTATACCTGTCGGAAGACCGAAGAGAAGGAATTTACCGGGACCCAAAAGTGCTTCTGCAAGGAAAATGCCCATATATGTTGATACACCGCGGAAGTTTTTTAAAAATTCCGAAACTATGATAGCCCACGCATATTTATTTTTAAGAACATCTGCATAGCCTGCAATAGGATTTTTTCTTTGGTTGCTGTATGTAATTCTTTCACGAACGGTTTTCATTCCAAGCAGCATTGTTATAATTCCGAAAACACTGCAAAGTGATGCAACAGCAATATAACGGATAGCCTTATCCTTTACCATAAATGCAATCACAAGCTCAACTACGAGCGGTGCAGAGTTTCCGACTGCCGAAACGATGCCTCTGAAGGACATAACAGTATCTCTTTCCTTCATATTAGGCGTCATTACAATAGCAACCTTGTTAACACAGTCACCGAAGTTTGTGCATACTGCCCATGCAACTGCAACGGTTACAAGATAAATCATAAGTGTTGAGCCGGCAATTCCCTTTGGTGCCCAGAAGGAAAGTATAAGGAATATGCCGGTAGGTATTGCAACAAGAAGAGCAAGCGGTCTGAATTTGCCTCCTTTGCCTGTTTTCCTGCCGTCTATATACATGGCAATGAAAAAGTTAAGTATAAACGGAATGATTGAAGTTAAAGTGTTGAACAGTGACACACTGCTGTCAGGCAATGATAAAACATTGATTAAATAGTCACTTCTGTAAGAACCAACGGCACCTGTCATCATTGTATAAAAGAATACTGCTGAAAGATACAGTATCCATTCTTTCATTTTTAGGTGCTTTGAATTTGCATCCAAAATGGAACTTTGAGCTTGCATGAATGATTACCCCTTT
>CAJTMQ010000033.1:0-4788 GCA_910577215.1 uncultured Eubacterium sp.
GTATGCTTGAAAGAGGAGAAAAGAAGCCGTCTATTGAATCTTTAATAAAAAATACAAATATTCTTGAAATTCCATCTGATTTTTTGCTTGCAGATGTTTTGAATACAGGCTATAGGGTTAAATCATCTATACTTACCGAAAAAATTGAAAGATTGTCGCAAAACAGTAAGAAAATTGTTTTTGATGTGTTGGAAACACTCATAAAAATCTGCAATAACGGCTATGATTTTACAGAATATTTTAAAAGCATTCTGTTTTTTTTTTGAACATTTACATACTTTACTAAATTTCGACAGCATCGGCAAGTATAATAACTATTAGTGAGAATAAATCACCAATAGTATAAGAAGGAGAAAGGATATGAAAGGCATTTTAAATAAAGTGGCAAATATACATTCTGCATCTGTTGATGAAGTAACCACAGAAATCAGCCGTGCGATGATGATTTCATTCAATAACCCCGATCCTAAAGTCAGAGAAGCATGGAGCCATATTGCTCCGGACGGCGAAATTCCCGATGTAGAACAATTCATAGAATATATTTCAAATTATGTTAAGAAAAAAATTTCATAACTGTAACAAAAAAGCACGGACTGAAAACAGTCCGTGCAATTATTTGTAAATTACTGCTCAACAGGGTAAACAGAAACTTTCTTTCTGTCCTTGCCCATCTTTTCAAATTTTACAGTGCCGTCGATAAGAGCGTAAAGAGTATCATCAGAACCGATACCTACGTTATTACCCGGATGGATATGTGTTCCTCTCTGGCGATAGAGAATGTTGCCTGCGAGAACGAACTGACCGTCTGCTCTTTTTGCACCGAGTCTTTTTGATTCGGAATCACGACCGTTCTTAGTAGAACCCATACCTTTCTTATGAGCGAAAAGCTGTAAATCTAATTTAAGCATTATTACACCTCCGAAATAATCACATTAATATTTTCAGGATAATCCTTCTGAAGCTCTGTTAAATGAAGCTTTAAACCATTTAAAATATCCTGAGCCGAATTTGCAGATTTTTTAATCAGCAGTTTAAGATAACCGTCCTCAGCATCTGCATCAGCATCTGCACCGATTATCTCAGTAACCGTATTTGCTGCCATAAGGCACGCACTTGAAACAAATGCACATATCAAATCCTCACCCTTAGGTGCGCTCATTGAATGGCCTTCAGCTTCAAAACCAATTAAAACATCATCTGCTTTGAAAAATTTAACATTAATCATGGTAATTAAGCATTAATTGCTGTAATTTCAACCTTTGTGTATGGCTGACGGTGACCCATCTTGCGTTTTTCGTTCTTCTTTGGCTTGTAAGTAAATACAGTGATTTTCTTGCCCTTGCCGTTCTTAAGAACCTTAGCGCTTACAGTTGCCTTTGCACAATCCTTGCCTGCTTTGAAGCCCTTATCTGTGCTAACTGCAAGAACAGTATCAAATGTGATTTCCTCGTCTGCTTCCTTGCCGAGTTTCTCAACATAGAGAACATCGCCCTCAGAAACCTTATACTGCTTACCGCCTGTTACGATAACTGCGTACATCAAGTTTACCTTCCTTTATTCAGACTCGCTACGATGGGCGGTGAGCTTCACACTTGCAAACCCATAATATGCGGCTTAATGATTATACCATAAAAACAGAGAATGTCAAGCAAAATAATTATTCTGTTATTTAGAATGAATTTTTTGATAAAAATGCAATTTTCGCACATTGCTTCCAAGATAAATCATGATTTTCTCATAAATTTCGTACTCTTGAATAGTCACCACATATATTTTACACAAATACTCCATTTTTTGGGAGGGTAAAATGCTCCGTATGGATTATTGCTTAATTAAAAAGCTTCTGACTGTTGCCAAACAAAGTTTTTCCGCATCAAGTGCACAGCAGATATAACAATGGATACAAATATCTATAAGTAAAGTGTATAAGCTATAAAAATAAAAATTTTTCTTTACAAATAAATATCAATGTGCTATAATTTCATCGCTGTAAACGAATTACTCGGTTTCGGGTGCAAGCTTCTGATGAAGATTCACCTTTCCCGCTTCTGAGTTTTTCGCATTTCGGCAAATACTATAAAATGAGGTGAAAAACATGACACAGGCAGAAAAGCAGGCTATTATTGCTGAATATGCAACACACGAGGGTGACACAGGTTCTCCTGAGGTACAGATTGCTGTTCTTACAACAAGAATCAACGAGCTTACAGCTCATCTTAAGGTTCATAAGAAGGACAATCATTCACGCAGAGGTCTTCTTAAGATGGTAGGTCACAGAAGAAATCTTCTTTCTTACCTTTACAAGAGCGATATTGAAAGATACCGTGCACTTATTGCAAAGCTTGGTATCCGTGATACTCTTGACAGATAATGAGAATTCGGCAGACGGTAATTTGCTACCGTCTGCTTTTCATCATTAATGCAATCTGAAGGAGGGTGAATATAGTAGTAAATTGAGCATATAAGTGCTGATTGTGTGCTGAATTTATTACTATTTACACCTCCTTTTGATATAAAATAAAAAATTCATTTAAAGTGAGGTAAAATTATGTTTTTCAAAAACTTCAAGGTTTGGGAAACTGAATTTGCAGGCCGCAAATTCACTCTTGAAACAGGAAAAATGGCAGGGCTTGCAAATGCAGCTTTCCTTGCACGCTACGGCGAAACAGAGGTGCTTTGCACAGTAACAGCTTCTGCAAAGCCAAGAGAGGGTGTTGATTTCTTCCCTCTTTCAGTTGATTACGAAGAGAAAATGTATTCCGTAGGCAGAATTCCTGGTTCCTTCCTCCGCCGTGAGGGCAGAGCCGGTGAAAAAGCTATTCTTACAAGCCGTTGTATAGACAGACCTATCCGCCCGTTATTCCCTAAGGATTTAAGAAATGACTGCTCAGTTGTTGCAACAGTAATGTCTGTTGACCCTGACTGCTCACCTGAAATTGCAGCAGCTATCGGTGTTTCAGCAGCAATTGCTGTTTCGGATATTCCGTGGGACGGTCCTATTTCTTCAGTAAATGTTGGATTGGTTGACGGCGAAATCGTTCTCAACCCTACTCTTGAGCAGAGAGAAAAAACAGACTTAACACTTACTGTCGCTTCAACTGCAGACCTTGTTGCCATGATTGAAGCAGGCGGTAATGAAATTCCTGATGACCTTATGTTTGAAGCTATTATGGCAGGTCACGAGGAAAACAAGAAAATGGTTAAATTCATTCAGGAAATCGTTGATGAAATCGGCAAGCCTAAGTTTGCTTATGAGTCATCAGATCCTGACCCTGAAATTATGGCTGAAATTGAAGCATTCTGCATTGAGGATGTTAAGAAGGCGCTTGATACAGACGACAAACTTGTTCGTGACGAGGCTCTTCTTCCTATCTATGCAGCAGTTCACGAGAAATTTGACGAAAGATTTGAAGGCAACGAAGCTAAACTTGATGAAATTATGTATCTTGTTCAGAAGCACGTTGTTCGTACTTGGCTCAAGGATGAGCACAAGCGTGTTGACGGCAGAGGCATTGACGAAATCCGTCCGCTTAATGCAGAGGTTGACCTACTTTCAAGAGTTCACGGCTCAGGTATGTTCACACGCGGTCAGACTCAGGTGCTTTCAATTACAACACTCGGTCCTATGAGTGACTGTCAGCTTCTTGACGGTCTTGACGAGCAGAACGAAAAGAGATATATCCACCATTACAATTTCCCAAGCTACAGCGTTGGCGAAACAAAGCCGTCAAGAGGTCCGGGAAGACGTGAAATCGGTCACGGTGCACTTGCTGAAAAGGCACTTGTTCCTGTTCTTCCTTCCGTTGATGAATTCCCATACTGCATTCGTGTTGTATCAGAAGTTCTTTCTTCAAACGGTTCAACATCACAGGGCTCAATCTGCGGTTCTACCCTTTCACTTATGGCTGCAGGCGTTCCGATTAAAGCTCCTGTTGCAGGTATCAGCTGCGGACTTATCACAGGTGATGAAGGCGTTTACGGCGACTTTATGACAATGGTTGATATTCAGGGTCTTGAGGATTTCTACGGAGATATGGACTTTAAGGTTGCAGGTACAAAAAAGGGTATTACTGCTATTCAGATGGACCTTAAGGTACACGGTCTTACACCTGAAATCATTAAAGAGGCTTTTGCTAAAACAAACAAGGCAAGAAATTACATTCTTGATGACATTATGCTCCCTGTTATCAGCGAGCCGCGTCAGGAGCTTTCAAAATATGCACCTAAAATGCTTACCGTTTCTATTGATCCCGATAAGATTGGTGATGTTATCGGAAAGGGCGGAAAGGTAATTCAGGAAATCCAGGCTGAATTTGATGTTAAAATCAACATTGAAGAGGACGGAAGAGTATTCATCAGCGGTGTTGATGTTGATAAGTGCAGAGGTGCTCTTGAGGTTGTTAAACTTATTGCAACAGATCCTGAGGTTGGTGCCTTCTACAATGGTGTTGTTACAAGAATTATGAACTTCGGTGCATTTGTAGAAATCGCACCGGGCAAGGAAGGTCTTGTTCATATTTCAAGACTTGATGTTAAGAGAACCGAAAATGTTGAGGATGCTGTTAATGTTGGTGATTCAATCATTGTTAAATGCATTGAAATTGATGATCAGGGCAGAATCAATCTTTCAAGAAGAGATGCTCTTATTGAGCTTGAGGGTATGACACCTGAAAATGATATTGATGAAGCGCCGAAAAAGCCACGTAGAGATAATTTCCGCAATGACAGACGCAATCGTAAATAAATAGCCAAATACAATCTAACGCTGCCTTCGGGCAGCGCTTTTCT
>CAJTMQ010000033.1:4800-11259 GCA_910577215.1 uncultured Eubacterium sp.
CTTTTTTGTAGTAATATATTGTAATTAATATTTATTTTTATTGACGAACAATATTTTAAATGGTATCATAAAAATAATTGTGAATATGAAAAGCAGAGCTTTTTTCAATAGAGGAGTAAAAACTATGAAATACCGAATCAGCAGAGAATTACATACTGATTTTTCCGTTTTTGAGCAAAACAAATTGCCCGAACGCAGCTACTTTATACCTTTTTCAAATACCGAAAAACTTCAGCAAAGCAATTATAAAAATGAAAGATATATCTCCGACCGCATTATGAGCTTAAGCGGGAAGTGGGATTTTGCTTATTTTGATAAACTCAGCAAGGTGCCTGCTGAATTAAACACGGATATTTTTCCGTTTAATACTGCAGAAATTCCCTGCACATGGCAGCGCACAGGCTATGACCAGATTGCGTACATAAACACACGCTATCCTTTTCCTAAAAAACCGCCGCACATTCCGCAGGATGTTGCAGTAGGCATTTACCGCAAAAAAATTCTTATTGAAAATGCAGACACCCGCAGAGTTCTGACATTTTTAGGTGTTGCAGGTGCACTTGCAATATATATCAACGGCACATATGTGGGCTACAGCGAAGGCAGCCATAATTCAGCTGAGTTTGATATTACTCCATTTTTGAACAATGGTGAAAATGAAATTGTTGCCGTTGTTTACAAATGGAGCAACGGAACATACCTAGAATGTCAGGATATGTTCAGAGAAAACGGCATCTTCCGTGATGTTTATATTACATCAACCCAAAGCAGCTATATCAATGATTTTCTCATTCGCCCTGTTAAAAACTTTGACGGTACATATGATGTTCATATTTCCGTTGATGGTGAATTTGAAGAAAATACTCGCATTGAAATTAAAGCTATAGATGATGAGGTGCTTTTTGAAACAAGCCTGCTGCCTCAAAAGGAAACTGCTGTTTCGGTTTGTTATGTTGATGAATGGAGTGCCGAAACACCAAAGCTGTATGAAGCCACAGTAACCTTATATCGTGATGAAGAGGAACTTGAAGCCATACGTACATATATAGGCTTTAAGGATATAAAAATAGACGGCGAGGTATTCCTGTTTAACGGCAAAGCAATAAAAATGAAGGGTGTTAACCACCACGATACCCATATGACAAAGGGCTATGCTATGAGCCTTGATGATATGGAGCTTGATATAAAGCTGATGAAGGAATACAATTGCAATACAGTAAGAACCTCACACTATCCTCCGGATCCTGCATTTTTGACAATGTGTGATATGTACGGTCTTTATGTTGTTGACGAAGCCGATATTGAAACACACGGCTTTTATGCAATCCCCCACAGTACATATAATCCTAACAGATTGAGTAATGATATCAGTTGGGCATCTCATTATCTGGACAGAGTTAAAAGAATGTACGGCAGAGATAAAAATCATCCGTCAATAACGATGTGGAGTCTTGGCAATGAATCGGGCGGATATAAATGTCAGGACGTCTGTTACGATTTCTTAAAAGAGGTTAATCCTGAAATTCCCGTACATTATGAAGGCGTTAACCGCAGCAAGCGATGGGCGTATGACGTTGTGTCACGTATGTATGCCACACAGGATTTAATGAGAAAAATTTTAAAAGGCACCGCAGGAAAAAAATATAAGGGTAAGCCATTTTTTCAGTGCGAATATGCTCATGCAATGGGCAACGGTCCCGGCGGGCTTGAGGAATATATGCAGCTTTTCTATTCTTCAGATCAGTTTATGGGCGGCTGCATATGGGAATGGGCTGATCACAGTGTTTATGATGAAAATGCAAAATACAAGTGGACCTACGGCGGTGACCACAATGAGCCTATACACGACGGCAATTTCTGTGTTGACGGTTTGTTCTATCCCAACCGTGAGCCGTCAAGCGGAGCGCTCGAAATGAAGGCATGCTACCGCCCTGTGCGTGCAAGCCATATAGGCGGCGGAAACTTTGAATTCTGGAACACACAAAGCTTTGTTTCAACAGGCAATATTGTAATTGAATATGAAATACTTGAAAGCGGTCTGCCTGTTCAAAACGGAAAATTTGAAGTTGATATTCCCGCAGAGGATAAGCACGTTTTCAGCATAGTATGCGAATCCTTTAACGCGGCAGACACAGATGTATTTGTCAACTTCACATACAAAAATAAGGATAATGGTTTTGAAATTGCAAAGGAGCAGATTGTTCTTTCTGCTGCTGAAATACAGTCTGCAAAACAGCTTAAATCTGCCAATATAAATTGCAGCAAAAAGGAAATTAAAATTGATTTTCCAAACGGCAGTGCTGCTTTCAATAAGAAAAAAGGTCTTATAAGCTACAATATTAACGGCAAAGAATATATCAATCAGAATCCTGAGGACGGCAGGTTCGGCTTTGTTCCTCATATTTACAGAGGCAGACTTGATAATGATCAGTATATTGTTATTTTCTGGAATATTATCGGTCTTGAAAGTGCCAAACCCAAACTCCGTTCCTGTAAGCTGATTACTGACGATAACGGCAGAAGCATTATCAGAACAACCTACCGCTTTGTCACAAGAGGTATTTTTACTCTTGCAAAGGCTGTTGTTGATTACTGTTTTAACGAAGACGGCACGGTTTATGTTACATCAAAGCTGAAAAAGAGCTGTCCGTTCACTGACCAGCTTCCGCGATTCGGTGTTCACTGTGAGCTTGCATCGGATTTAAACAAGGTGGAATATTACGGTCTTGGTCCTGCTGAAAACTATTCTGATTTTAAGGAGCATTCAACAATCGGAATATATGAAAGCACTGTTGCTGAAATGGCACACAAATATATCAAGCCGCAGGATTCAGGAAACCGCGGTGAAACACGCTACTCCGTTCTTAAATCAGAAAACGGAGAGGCAATCCGATTCAATGCTGTTAACAAGCCTTTCAGCTTCAATGCAAATCATTTTACATTAAATCAGCTTATTGCCGCTGAGCACATTGAAGATTTACCTGATACAAACACTACATTTGCCTCAATAGACGGCTTTGTAAGAGGAACAGGCTCAGGAAGCTGCGGCCCTGCTCCGTCAAAAGAGCATCTTATCAACTTCGGCTATAAAAAGCCGCTTGAATTTACATTTGAGATTGTTCCCGTAAAAAAATAACCATATCTAACGGAGGCATCCGCAGATGAAAAAATTATTTGTTGTTTCTAAAACACATCTTGATCTTGGTTTTACGGATTTCGCCTGTAAAATCAAAAAACAATACATAGATTCCTTTATACCCGGTGCCGTTAATCTTGCTGCACAGGTCAACAATGAAACCGAAAAGAATTTTATATGGACAACAGGCTCCTGGATACTTAAAGAAGCCCTGCTTCACGGCACAGACGAGCAAAAGACGAGTTTGAAAAATGCGATTAAAAAGGGAAATATTGTTCCCCACGCAATGCCGTTCACTACGCACACCGAGCTTCTTGATGAAGACACGCTCGAATACGGGCTTTCAATAGTTGATAAGCTTGATGAAATCAGAGGAAGAAAAACAGTTGCCGCAAAGCTTACGGATGTTCCCGGTCACACCAAAGGGCTTGTTAAGGCTCTTGCCGCTCACGGAATCAAGCTGCTGCACATAGGTGTTAACGGTGCTTCAACTCTTCCGGAGGTTCCGCCCTGCTTTTTATGGAAATGTGAGGACTCAGAGATTGTTGTTATTTACTCAGGCGCATACGGCGGTGCTTTCAAATGCGATTTGGTGGATGAAATTCTTTATTTTGACCATACGCTTGATAACCACGGTGCACCGTCTTCAAAAAAAATTCTTAATAAAATCGGTGCAATAAAAAAGCAGTACCCCGATTATGAGGTAACTGCAGGCAGTATGGATGATTTTGCAGATGTGTTATGGGAAAAGCGAGCTTTGCTTCCTGTTGTTAAAAACGAAATTGGTGATACCTGGATTCACGGCAGTGCGACAGACCCTTATAAATCTGCTGCACTGAGAGAGCTTATGAGTCTTAAAGGCAAGTGGCTTGCAGACGGCAGTATGCTTCACGGCAGTGATGAGTACATCCATTTTTCAGATGCACTGCTTTGTGTTGCCGAGCACACCTGCGGAATGGATAATAAAAAATTCTTTGCAGATTATGAAAATTATCTGAAAAAGGATTTTGAAGCTGCCAGAAAGCGTGACAATGTTGTTCTTCGCCGACTGCTGCAGGATTTTCCGCAGAATTTCTTTACCTTTTTAAAAAGAAAGTCCGGCGAATACCATGACGGATGCTACAGTACAATTGAAAAAAGCTGGGCAGAACAGCGCGAATACATCACCCTTGCGGTTAACGCATTAGATGAGGAGCATAAAACCGAGGCGATGTCTGCTCTTTCAAGACTGATTCCGGTTGAGCCCGCTGAGATAAAAGAAAACCTTAATCCATACGGCACATTTAATCTTGGCAAATGGAGCTTAGCAATCAACGAAAACGGCGGCATAGGCAAGCTTTGCTTTGACGGTGACGATGTTATTGCTTCAAACAATCAGCCTGCTGCCGAATACCGTGCCTACAGTTCGGAGGATTATGCATTCTGGGTTAAGCATTATACAAGAGATTTAAAGAAAAATATCGGGTGGGCGCTCGGTGATTTTTCAAGACCTCTTCTGAAATATGCAGACGGCAAATATAAAACAGGAAGATTTTTCTATCATATCAGCGAAGCCTGTGCTGAGCAGAGCGAAAACAGTATAGAGGTTACTGTTAATCTCACCTGCGAAAAATCACTCTGTGAAGAGCAGGGCGCACCGAGATTAATTCAGCTCATTTATCATTTAACCGAAAACGGCTTAAAAATAAACACAGGCTGGTTCGGCAAGGATGCCAACAGGCTTACGGAAGCAATTTTTCTGCATTTTTATCCTGCAGGAAAGGATATTGTGCTGAACAAAACACTGAGCAAGGTTAACCCAAGCGAGGTTGTTTCAAAGGGCGGAAGAAACCTGCACGCAGTATTCGGTGCCGTTACAAAGAACGGCAGATACAGCTTTGTAAACAGGCATAATCCGCTGATTTCAATAGGCAGAGGGAAAATACTTGAAATAGACAATAAACTCGAAAATATAGAGACAGACGGCATTTCATATGTGCTTTACAATAATGTGTGGGGCACAAACTTCCCGCTTTGGTATGAGGATAACGCAAGCTTTGAATTTGAAATAACTAAAAATGATTAAAAATGGGGGCGGATATAGAATCCGCCCCTATGTTTTTACTTTTTTAATGCAGGGATTATGATTTCCGTTTCGTCACCGTTAATAATCGCACCAAAACGGTAAACAGGCTGATAATAGCCCTTTGTATCAAGCTGATAATCAAGCTCTGCATCCAAAACATTTATATCCTTTTCACCCTGATAATAGCAGACAAATTCACCGTTCAGCAGCTTATCATAGGCTTCTCTTTCGGAAATCAATTCAAATTCCTTATACGGCTGATATTTAATTATATTATCATACATCGTTTCAATGCTGCCATTTACAGTATATGTTAATTCAATTGCTCCATCATAAAGGCACCCATCTACAAGAAGCTTATTTACTGAAAATTTATAGCTTCCCTCTCCCTCATTGAAAAACTTTGCTTCTTCAGGAACATCTATACCAAGAGCCTTCAGTGATTTTTCAATTTCACCACGTTCGGCATCTGAAATCAATTCATCACCTGAAAACGCATGATAATCAAATGCACCGCCATTATACTTGATTGTTATGATGTGGCCTTCTATTCCGTAAAACCACGCTGTGCTTTCATAATAAATTGTTCTTTCCTCATACATTTCTACAGCACATTTATCAAGCATTTCCTGTGCAAGCTGCTTTGCTTCATCATGTGAATACACCTTTGCACTATAAACGGTTTCGCTTATCTCTTCTTCAGAAAAATCACTTTCTGTACTTACGGTTATATCCGTTTCCCTATAAATATAATTGCTGCTTAAATTGCCAAGCTCCTGAGCAGAATACGCAATAAAAATTGAAGAAAACATTGCAACTGCAAGCAAAAGCGGAAGCTGCTGCAGCACAACAGGCAAAATTTTAACCTGCTGCTTTTTTATTTTTTTATAAACCGAGAATACAATGCTGAATAAACCGTAGCCAATCATTGCACCAAGCAGATTATCAAACAAATCATCAACCTCGAAAATACCGAGCCTGAATGTAAGCTGCGTAAGTTCAATAGTAAGCGTAAAGACAAAGCCTGCAAGATAAACCCTCCGGAAAGCCCTGAATTTTTTAAACAGTATCGGCAGCATAAATCCGAATGGCACGAACATTAAAATATTAAGAATAATATTTCTCCATTCACTGAAAAGAAAGTAATTCCATGCAAGCTTATATGAATAAAACGGATGCAGCTGATATACATACTGCATTCCGAAGTGCACGTGTCTGCTGAGCATGGTTGCACCTATAACCACAACGATATAACAGA
>CAJTMQ010000033.1:11269-18389 GCA_910577215.1 uncultured Eubacterium sp.
GCAAAGAAAACAGCCCAAAGAGGATTTGATTTTTTATTTTTGTTTTTCTTTTTGATATGCATCAAAAAATAGCCTACAAGAAATGCGGCGGCAAGCACTATTCCAACCGCAATATAATCCTTTGCAAGCCTTATAATTTCATATATTTCCTGCATACAAAACCTCATCTCATTTAAACAAAAAGCCCACACTTTTCTGTGTGGGCCTTTGCTTTAATTATTCAGCCGCTCTTCTTGCTGCCAGTTCGGTAGAAATCTTTGCTTTCTTGTCACCAACAATATCATATTTAAACATAGGTATAATTGAAAGCAGTGCAAGAATTCCCGGCAGTGCTGTGTAAGCAAAGAATATTACATTCTTTGTGCTGTTTGTGAAGTCCCCTGTTCCGAGTGATTCATAATAGCCTGATTTCTGAACAAAGATAAGACCGACTGCTGTACCGAGAGCAAGGCAAACCTTAATTGTAAGCGTAAGAATTGAGTAGCAGGCACCCTCCATTCTCTTGCCTGTTTTATGCTCATAATAATCAACTGCATCCGCTGTCATAATCATAGGCATAAGTGTTACTGCACCAAACTGCAGGCCAATAAGGAATAATGAAGCATAGAAAAGAACAGTAAGCACCATATTGCTTGGATTATTAAACCAGAAATAGCCGATTACAAATGAGAAGATTGAAGCCGCAAAGCCATAAACGGAAAGAAGAATATAGGCATTTCTTTCATTCATTTTTTTGATAAGAAGCGGACACAATGCCATACTGATCATTGAGCCGATAGCTGTCACGATACCCAGTACGGCTACAAGATTCTGGCTTCCGAGAATAACAGTTGCAGCCTGCACCTGAATACCCATAGCCATCTGTCTGCCGAAGCCGAGGAAATAGGAAATGATAACAAGCATAAACGGCTTATTATTTTTAAGAGCATTAAGCATATCCTTAGCCGTTACCTTTTCTGCCGATGCATTAACAACTCTTTCTTTATTGATAAGAGGAATAAGCGCAAATAATGCACAACCGAGAACAGCCGTTAAAACTGCAACCCAGAAATACTCGGATGCAATCATAGGCGTATCCGTTTCGCCGCTTTTAACAAATACCTTAGAGCCGTTCGGAATGATAAGGCAAACAATAGGAACGATAACAACACACGCCGAAAAACCAACCTGCTTAAAGGTGTTCGATATTGAAACAACATTTGTTCTTTCGGTAGGATTAGGAGTAAGTGCTGCTGCTATACCCTGTGAAGGAACATCACCCATTGTCATGGCAATGCTCCAGATAAGATATGTAACAAATATCCACGCATAAAGACCAACGCCCTTAAACGGAACATTTGCAAACACAACTGCACTCATAACAAGCAGCGGCACAAGTGAATACAAGATCATTGACTTGAACTTGCCCATTTTGCTTTTTGAGCGGTCAACAAGATTTCCTACAACAGGATCTGCAACAGCAGAAACAATTTTTGCAACAAGTATTAAAATTGCTACCACGCTGACATTTGCACCTAAAATAGAGCCGTCAAACTCTGCCTGATATGAATTCAGAAGACCTACTATTGCCTGAAAGCCGAAAAGTCCAAGCGAATAAGCAGCAATTTCTTTAAAATTCATATGCTTCTGCTTTGTAACATCCAATGTATTTGTGCTACTCATAATAAAACCTCCAAAACCTTAAAACATAAAAGGGCGAAACGGTGCCCCATTGCATCGCTTCGTCCCTGATATTAAAATTAATCTTTAAAAACCTCGCTGAATATGTCAATATCCGATGCCTTCATAATTGCACTGAAAAGGCGTGAACCGTTAACAGGCAGCAGCTTGCCGAAAATGCTCATTGCATGTGCATCAAGACCGTGAATCTGAAGTGCCTGCTTATGCTCAATACCAAACATAATCATTTTAACCATCAAATCACAATCCGTAGAAATCATATCTATGATTTTCTGCCCTTTTTCGCCCTCCGTGCTCTGATTGCGGAAAATATCCGTCTTCGTAAATCCGGGGCATACAAGACCAACATAAAGCTTTCCGCGGAATTCCTCTCTCAAAGACTCCGTAAAGCCTTTTACGGCTGCCTTGGATGCAGAATATACAGAGGTTCCCGCAAGGCTCATAAGAGCCGCTGAGGAATCTATATTAATAACTGCACCGTTTTCACTTTCAAGCAGCATAGGAAGAAGTGCTTTTATTGAATAAACACAGGAATAAAAATTGATATTCATTGCATTTTCAATTTCGTCAATATCATATCTGTCAAATCTTTTGAATTTCGGAAGAATGCCGGCATTATTAATAAGCACATCAATCTGTGTGCCGTTTTCTTCTAATTCAGCAGCAAACTCTTCCCAGTTTTCACGCTTTGAAACATCAAAAAGCTTATATGAAAACTGCTCTGCGTAGCTTGGTCCTAATTCTTCTATGAATCTTTGCATTTTAAATTCATTTCTTGCAATGCCGATAACATTACAGCCATGCTTTTTTATAAGTGCTGCCGCAATGCCTGCACCCATACCGCCTGAAGCACCGGTAACAATACAGGTTTTACCATTAAGCCAATTCGCCATAATCTTCCTCCGTGTAATACTATAAAAATATTATACAAAAAAGATTTGCGTTTTACAATAATTATTCAAAATTATTTTCATAAAGAAAAATCGGGCAAGCAAGGCTCACCCGTAACATTAAATATTTTTGCATATATCATACCATCCGCAGTCGGCACAGATTTCTGAAATATCTTTTTTCTGTATTGACAGCCTGTCATACCGCAAAACCTTTTCTTCATCTATACACACACCGTCTATAAGATTCGGGCAGAATGCACACACATCATCCGCCGAAAACACAATTTCATATTCCGCTCCGCTTTCAATGCGTTCTTTAATCTTATGCATATTACGGCAAAACTCCTCACTGTATCCGTTTCCTTTAAACCTTGGTATACAGTTTAAATGATGTGCCCTAATTCTTAACATACTTATTCAGCCTTCTGCAAAGTACGGCGGCAACTGCAATTTTTACAAGATCAGGAATAATAAACGGGGTAACACACCAGCCAAGAGCCATTACAAGTGAAACTGCATCGCCCCTGCTGTTGTTATAAATCATAAACCAGGCTGTGCCGAAAGCATAACAAACCGCTATACCTATAATCATAGACAGGATATATACCCACACCTTTTTACCGAGAAGCTTAAGCATTACGCCAACTATAAGTGCAGTAAAAATAAAGCCTATAATATATCCTCCCGTTGCACCTGCAAGAACACCTATACCCGACGAAAAACCTGAAAAAACAGGCACACCTATCAATCCGAGCAGTATATACACAATTACCGTTAAGGTTCCTCTTTTTGTGCCAAGCAGACCTGCTGTAATGCAAACACCCATCGTCTGCAGGGTTATAGGCACTGTGGGCAGCGGAATGGATATCCAAGAGCATACTGCAATTAATGCTGCAAAAATTCCGATATATGCCAAATCTATGGTTTTAAACCTTTTGTTTGCCTTTGCCGTTTCTGTATTCATATAAATAATCCTCCTTATGCCTAACGCAATATTTATACTATGAAAGGGGCAGTATTGTCAACTGTATCCTTGCCTTTAGGTTTACAATTGAAATGTTGATAAAAATGTTTTTATATGTTACTATAAAGCGAGGTGGATTTTTATGGAACGAAAGTGGTTTAAAGGTGATACTCACCTGCATACAATCAACAGTGACGGTTTACTGACGAAGGGTCAGCTTGTTGAAGCGTGCAAAAATGAAGAACTTGATTTTATGATTATCACAGATCATAATTGCAATTCCGTTAAGGAAAGCTATTATGATGGTGATATGCTTGTTATTCAGGGGCAGGAAATTACAGGTGATAACGGCCATGTTAATATCTGGGGTGTTACGGTGCCCGAAGAACCGCCCTATAAACTTGATACAAGAGAGGATTACGAAAATATCATTGAGAAATGCCGCAAGGCGGGTGCAACGGTTTCTCTTAATCATCCTTTCTGCTCAATGTGCGGCTTTAGGTTTGATATAGACGATCTTTACTGCGACTGTGTTGAGGTATGGAATACAATTCAGCATACGGATAATATGATTAATCGCACCTGGTGGGTTAATCAGCTTTTAAACGGCAAAAGAATTGCTGCTGTAGGCGGATCTGATTTTCACAAGGAATATGTTCCCGGCATAAAGCTTCTCATTGCTTCACCTACCACATTTGTTTTAGCGGAGGAAAATACGCCCGAGTCCATACTCAGAGCAATGCGTGAAGGCAGAAGTGTTATTACAAATTCACCAAAATCCACAATGATAGAGCTCACCTGCGGGGATGCCGTTATAGGAGATACCGTTAAGTTTGAAAAAGGCATTTATGTCAATATAAGCATAACAAAGCTTATGCCGCTTCATACCGTTATTGTTTACAATAACGAAAAACCTATTTACACATATAAATCAGGTGCCAAATACACAGACTGCTATTGCTTCTCCTGTGAGGTTGAGGAGAAGGGCTTTGTTAGAGTTGAAATCACATATGAGTACAAGGGTACACTTAAAAAGCTATATCACACAGTTGAAAAGAAAATTTTAGGCAGTAAAAACAACAGTCTGCCGCCTTTCATAAGAGCTTTTACAAATCCGATTTGGTTTGAATAATAATTATGGATAATCAGAATAAAGAAAAATTTCAGGCAATACCTAAAAATTTAAAAATAAATACGCGAATTGTGCTGACCTCTGTGCTGGCAATTGCAATTCCTACGGTTCTAATCATTGCATTTACAGCCGTTTTTCTTTCAACTACATCATCAAAGTTTAATTCGCCGTCCATTTCATCAACCTCATACAATATAATCAGCCAGCTTCAATGGAGCCAAACAGCATCCGATATAACCGAGGTGCTTGCTGATGATAAAATGGAAACGGAAAAGTTAGAAAATATAAAAGAAATCGTATCAGATATTGACCGCGAAGGCACACTTATCTATATAACTAAAAATAAAGAAGAATTTTTTACATCCTCTGCTGACAGCAGTATTCTTAAGCGGGCTGTTGAATTTTCTAACGATGAAAACCGAATAAATTCATATTTTCTCGGTGAAGACGGCTTGGTAATTATAATCGATGAAGGTGAATATCAGCTTATTATCATTAACGAGTTGCTTTCCCTGCCCAATTTTCTGGATAATAACAAACCCCGAAATATTGTCGGCACGCTTATTAATAAAACAAGCATCATAATAGCAGTTATCATCTGCACCTTTATCATTGCCATTGTTGTTATTTCACTTATTACAACCAAAACAATCGTTGGCCCTATACGTAAAATAACTGAAGGTGCAAATGAAATTGCAAACGGTAATTTTGAGCACGAAATCGGCTATAAGTCAACAAATGAGCTTGGCCGGCTCGCAGAGAGCTTTAACGATATGCGCCTTCGTGTTAAGGCATCCATTGAGGAACAAAGCCGTGCAGACCAGCAGCAAAAGGAAATGATTGCAGGAATTGCTCACGATTTGAGAACACCTCTTACCTCAGTTAAGGGTTACCTTGAAGGTTTGAGAGACGGCATTGCAGACACACCCGAAAAACAGCAAAGATATATGGATATAATCTATTCATCAACATGTGACACGGAAAAGATGCTTGATGATTTACTTGCAATTTCAAAACTTGAGCTTGGTGCAATAACACTTAACTGTGAAAAGGTTAAAATATCAGATTTCATTGATTTTGCCGAAGATATAGGCGAGGAACTTAAAAAAGCAGACTTTGATTTTGAAATCATAGATAAAACAAAAACACCCGTTGCTTTAAATGTTGATACAGACAGTTTTTCAAGAGTTATCAACAACATAATTTCAAATAGTGTTAAATATAAACGCCCTGATATTAAAGGTAAAATTGTTTTTACAATCTTTGAATACCAAAATACCGTTTTATTTGAAATCAAAGATAACGGAATGGGCGTTGACAGAGAAAGCCTGCCGCGTATTTTTGATACACTTTACAGGGCTGATAAGGCACGTTCCAATGTCCGCAACGGTTCAGGACTCGGACTCTCAATCTGCAAGCAGATTGTTGAGCTGCACAAGGGATTAATATGGGCACAAAGTGAACCTGAAAACGGGCTTTCAATATTTATTTCACTACCAATATATAAAGAGGATTGATTATGAGAAAAATTTTAATTGTAGAAGATGATTTAAACATTCAAACACTTGAAAAGGATTATCTTGAAGCAAACTCCTTTACCGTTAAAACGGCAGCAAACGGAAACATTGGTCTTGAACTTGCACTTAATGAGGATTTTGACCTTGTTTTGCTTGATATAATGCTTCCGGGCCTTGACGGAATGGAAGTCTGCCGCAGAATCAGGGAGGTTAAAGAAATTCCGATTCTGCTTGTAAGTGCTAAAAAAGAAGATCTGGATAAAATCAAAGGGCTTGGCTTTGGTGCCGATGATTATATTGTTAAGCCATTTTCACCAAGTGAGCTTGTTGCAAGAGTTATTGCACACATCAGCCGCTATCAGCGTTTAACGGCAAAGGATGTGCATAAAGCTCCAGATACGGAAATTTTAGAAACAGAGAATTTAAAACTTGATGCCAATTCCCGCCGTGCATATGTTGACGGCACTGAAATTTCTCTCACAAACAAGGAATTTGACTTGCTCTATTTTCTTGCCAAAAGTCCTGATACCGTCTACAGCAAGGATACTCTGTTCAATGAAATATGGCATTATGATTCTATAGGCGAAACCTCAACAGTTACTGTTCATGTAAACAGAATCCGTGATAAAATCAAAGAGGCAAATAATAACCTTGACTATATACACACTGTTTGGGGAAAGGGCTACAGATTCAATAAATAATGAACGGCAAAATATAATCCAATTGCTCTGATTAAATTAAAAAATATATTGCAAAAATAAATTAAAAAATGTATTGACATACGTAAAATTATCTGCTATTATATTAGAGCACTTGAGAGATATATTCCTCCTTAGCTCAGTCGGTAGAGCATGCGGCTGTTAACCGCAGGGTCGTTGGTTCGAGTCCAACAGGGGGAGCCATTCTGATACGTATGCCGCCACTTTTTCGGGGG
>CAJTMQ010000034.1:0-17941 GCA_910577215.1 uncultured Eubacterium sp.
AGAAAGACAAAAGAAAACTGCTATGCAATCGGATAACCCTTTTGCATAGCAGTTATTCTTTTTCCGTTTACCTGGCATTCGTCACAAATTTTGCAATATTTCCTTATGGACTACCGCCATTAGAGAAAGGCTTTTTTTATAATTGTATGTATGAATCAGCTCTGCTTAATAACTCTGCCGATTGTATTTGGTGCCATACCTGCTGCATTTGATTCATCTGTATCAATATGCATAGCAAGTGCATAGGAATCGGAAACTCTAACAACAACATCGCCGAAAACAAGATTTCTGCTGTTTGCTGACGGAATTTCAACAGAAACGATTTCACCGTTTTCAACGCCTATTCTCTCTGCATCCGCAGTTGTTGCATGAATGTGGCGTTTTGCGGCAATAACACCCTCTGTAATTTCAATTTCACCTGCAGGACCAACCAGCTTGCAAGCCCCTGAGCCTGCAATATCTCCGCTTTCTCTTACAGGAGCAGCTACACCGATTGAGCGTGCATCTGTCAGCGAAATTTCAACCTGCGTTGCATTTCTCACCGGACCTAAAATAGAAACCGCTGCAAATTCTCCCTTTGTGCCTACTACACGAACTCTTTCTTCACAGGCATACTGACCCGGCTGAGAAAGTTCCTTTTTTACAGTAAGCTCATAGCCTGCACCGAAAAGTGTTTCAAGATCTGCCTGAGAAAGATGAACGTGACGTGCTGATATTTCAACTAAAACCTCATTGTTACTCATAGTAATTCTCCTTATTTAAAAATCTTATATGTATTTTATACCTATTTTAATTGTTTTTCAATACAAAATTTGATATACTTGTAATCGGTGATGAAAATGACATTAGATGAACTTAAGGAAAAGTGCGCAGACTGCACAAAATGCGGACTTTGCGAGGGCAGAACAAACGTGGTTTTCGGCTATGGAAAGCCCGATGCCGATATTATGCTTATCGGTGAGGGGCCCGGTGAAAACGAGGATTTGCAGGGAATGCCGTTTGTTGGCAGAAGCGGTCAGCTTCTTGACAAATTCCTTGCTGCGATTGATTTAAGCCGTGATAAAAACGTTTACATTGCAAATATGGTTAAATGCCGACCGCCGAAAAACAGAGATCCGAAGCCTGAGGAGCAGGAGGTCTGCATAGAATGGCTCAGAGAACAATTTAAGGTTATAAGGCCTAAAATTATAGTTTGCGTGGGCAGAATCTCGGCACAGAAGCTCATAAGCCCTGATTTCAGAGTAACAAAGGAGCACGGCATATTCGTAGAGAAAAACGGTGTGCTTATGATGGGCACCTTCCATCCGGCCGCAATTTTAAGAAACCCCAATAACAAAGAGCTTGCTTTTCAGGACTGGCTTGCACTGCGTGAAAAAGCAAAAGAAATGAATTTGGATATTTGAGATAAATTATTATGATTATTAAAGCAGCAGATTACAATGTAACACCCAACTGCCCGATTGAAAAACAGCTATCTGATCTCTTCAGGCACCTTGCTGAAATTGACGGTGAAAAAACACTTGTTTTTGATGCAGGTGATTATTTCATTGATATGAAAAACAGCAAATCCGAAATGCTTTATATCACCAACACCGTAGGCGACAGAGAGTTCAAAAAACATGAAACTCCGCATAATGGAAAGGTTGCTCTTAATCTTAAAAGCATTAAGAATTTAAAAATTGAGGGAAACGGTGCCAAGTTTATAATAAAAAACGGCAAGGCTACAAATGCCGTAATACAGAACTGCGAAAATATTGAAATTAACGATATAGAAATTGACGTTGAAAAACCTGATATTCAGGAGCTGAGAGTAATCAGCATAGGCAGGCATCATGTTGATTTTGAGCTGGACAAAAACACCGAATATGAGTTCAGAAATGGCAAGCTGTATTTTACAGGACCGGATTATGATGTTAATGTAATTAAAAAATATAAAGTTGCATATAACCTTGGCTGTGTTAAAAAGGCAACACCTAATAAAATCGAACGGGTACACTATATTTTCTTACAGGCACTTAAAGCAAAGGATCTTGGAAACCGCAAAATAAGAATTTATTACATAAACACAAGAAACTTTACTGTTGATGACAGATACTATACGTATGGCAGCAGACGTCAAAACGTTGGAATTTTTGTTGATGCCAGCAAAAATATAACACTTAACAATGTTGCACAGCACTTTAACTATTCTCTTGCTTTTGTTGCACAGGATACTGAGAACATAACACTGAATAAGCTTGATTTCTCACCTGATAAGAAAACAGGCAGATTGGTTACTTCAATTGCCGATTTTATACAGATATGTATGTGCCGAGGCAGGATTACAATTAAAAACAGCAACTTTGAGGGTGCCGGTGATGACTGTCTTAATGTGCACGGCGTCCACTTTAAAATAAAAAAGGTTTCAGGCAATACAATCATCGTCAGATTTATGCACCCGCAGTCGCATAACTACAATGCGATTCACAGCGGAGATAAAATTGCATTTATCAATTCCGAAACACTTCTTGAAAGCGGCACTGCAACAGTTGCTTCATCAAAGCTTATTAACGAATATGAGCTTGAGCTGCAGCTTGATAATGCAGAAAATGCACGTGTAGGCGAGGTTATTGAAAATATTTCTGCCTGCCCAGAGCTTGAGTTCAGAAATAATATAGTCAACCGAATAATAACAAGAGGTCTGCTGATTACAAACAGAAAAAAGGTTATTGTTGACGGCAATCACTTCATAAGCAACACAATGAGCGGAATTCTGCTTTCCGATGATGCTTCAAGCTGGTATGAAAGCGGAATGTGCAAGGATGTTACTATTTCAAACAACGTGTTTGATTACTGCGGTGAGGCGGGAATTCTTATTAAGCCTGAGAACAGAACACATCAGGCTGCCGTTCACGAAAACATTAAAATATTAAACAATGAATTCAAAGGCTATAACGGAGCCTGCATAAACGCAAAATCAACCAAAAACCTTGTAATCAAGGGCAACACATTTGCAAATGATGACAAACTTAAAACATCAAACTGCGAACAGATTGAAACAGATTTTTAATATAATAAATTAAAAAAGGAGAGCGCCATGCTCTCCTTTTTTATATTCTTTGCTAAAGAATCAAAATGTTCCGCTATCGCTGCCAAGTCCCCTTTGAAATCCCCTTTCTTACGTGCGGCACACGCTGCATACTCGCTGCAGATAACACCTTTATTGCAAAAACAGCCCTTATGATTTAATTAAATCATCAAATTCAATAGCAATATTATATAAATCATAAACATTATTAAAAATTAAATCTACTATATCATTCTGGTTTACCACTGAAGAAAAGAGAGCTTCGGTTAGTATTTTAAGCTGACAAATATCTTTTTTCTGTTCAATGTATTTATCAGTAACCATTCTTCTATATTTTCTAAGCTTTCTGTATTCCGCATATTCTTCCTGTGTAATTGTTACCTTTTTTTGCATTTCTTCTTTCTCCTAAAATAAAAAAGTGCGCAGCCGAAGCCACGCACGAAAAAGGCACAGCCCCGATTGCTGCAACACAAACTCAATATAGCAACATAAGTGCATATGAAAGCAGAGCGTGCCTTTTTACCAAAATAAAAATACACACTTATTGTTACTATAATATTGAGTTTATGTTGCAAATTCAGTATAGCATAATAACAATTTTTCGTCAATAATACATCCCCTATGGTAAGCACACCCGCCACGGTATCGGCATTTTAATTCTTTTTTAAAAGGATATAAAAAAATAGGGACGATACCACATCGTCCCGAACACGAATCCTTCCACCGCATGCGGTTCCCCTCCCTTTAACAAGGGAGGCAGATAGGAAATTTATATACGCTGATACAATTTTGTGTATTCAAGCAGCTTTTCTGCAAGGGTATGTGTAAAAGCACCTTTTTTGGCACGCCACATCCAGTTACCTCCAATGGTTGAGGGTGTGTTCATTCTTGCCCTGCCGTCAAGCGAAAGAATATCCTGCGCAGTTATAATTGCGGTGCTGCTTACGCTTGAAAGTGCACCCCTTATCATTCCCCAGTTAAAACCCTCCGCTCTGCTGAGGGCAAGATAATTTTTTGCCAGCTCAACATCATCAGGCGGGGCTTCCTTAACCCAGCCCATAATGGTGTTATTATCATGCGTTCCTGTATAAACAACTGAATTTTTATCATAATTATGCGGCATATAATCACTTGCTTCTCTGCTGTCAAAGGCGAACTGAAGCACCTTCATACCGGGAAATCCTGTGCTCTTCAGCAGATTTTTAACAGACGGTGTGAGATAACCCAGATCCTCGGCAATAATGGAAATTTCTCCAAGCTGTTCGCGAACGGAATTAAAAAATTCCTCCTTGGGACCCTCTCTCCATACCCCGCTTTTAGCCGTTTTTTCCTTTGCAGAAACGGCATAATAGGAGTCAAAACCTCTGAAATGATCTATTCTGATAATATCATACAAGCGCATATTATGTGCAATGCGCCTTATCCACCAGGAATAATTATCCTTTTTCATATAATCCCAATCAAAAAGCGGATTACCCCAAAGCTGGCCGTCCTCTGAAAACTTATCAGGCGGGCAGCCTGCAACCTCCTGTGCACAATAGTTTTCATCAAGGTTAAAATTCTGCGGAGATGCCCAAACATCTGCACTGTCTGCTGCAACGTAAATGGGAATATCTCCTATAATTTTAATTCGTTTTGAATTAACATAATCCTTTAAGTTATTCCACTGCTTATAAAAAAGGTACTGCAGCATTTTATGATACTGCATTTCCGCTTTGAATTTTTCCTTTTCCTCTTCAACGGCAATAGGCTTTCTTTTTTTCACATTCTCACTCCAGAACTGCCACGGCATACCGAAGCGCGCTTCCTTTTCCGCCATAAAAAGCGAAAAATCGGAAAGCCAGTAATCCTGACTTTCGCAAAATTCATAAAATTCAGTTGGAATATTTTTAATAAAGTTTTTATAGAGCGTTGCAAAAACTGCTTTTCTGCCCCTGTACACCCTTTCATAATCCACCTTTTCGGCACTTGCTCCCCAATTCATATCTGCATAATCACTTTTTTTAAGAAGATTATCACGGCGCAGCAATTCAAAATCTATAAAATAAGGATTACCTGCAAAGGATGAAAAGCTCTGATAGGGCGAATCTCCAAACGATGTTGGACAAAGCGGCAGTATCTGCCAGCAGGACTGCCCTGCCTGTTCAAGAAAATCCGCAAAGGTATAAGCCTCACTCCCGAGTGTACCTATGCCGTAATCAGACGAAAGAGAGGATATGTGCATCAAAATTCCGCTTACTCTTTCATTAGCTGCTGACGCTTCCGAATTAATCACAAATAAGCTCTCCCGTTTCCTTATTGAAAATATGAATCTTTTCAGTATCTATAAACAGGCTTACACTGCTGCCGTCATCAACCACAATATCAGAAGCAACCCTTGCGATTACCCGTGCTTCGCCTATATGCGAATAGATATTGATTTCGGAGCCCGTAAGCTCACAGTTTTCCGAAACAAATGTAACTCTGTTGCTTCCTTCAGCAGTTTTATAGAATTCCTCAAAATGGAAATCATCGGGGCGAATACCGAGTGTAACCTCTTTTCCGATATAATCGGCAAGTGCACTTTCCATTCTCTGTGGAACGGTAATGCGGTTTTCGCTGAAAACGAGTTCTGTTTTAATACCCGTTTTTTCAATCCCTGCCCTGATGAAATTCATCTGCGGTGTGCCTATAAAGCCTGCGACAAAGGTATTAACAGGGTGGTTATAAAGATTGCTCGGTGTATCTGTCTGCTGAATAACACCGTCCTTCATAACAACAATTCTGTCTGCCATTGTCATTGCCTCTGTCTGATCGTGCGTTACATACACAAAGGTGGTCTGAAGCTCCTTATGAAGTGCAGAAATGCGGCTTCTCATCTCTGTTCTCAGCTTTGCATCAAGGTTTGACAGCGGTTCATCAAGCAGAAACACCTCAGGCTCACGCACCATTGCTCTGCCGAGTGCAACACGCTGACGCTGACCGCCAGAAAGTGCCTTTGGCTTTCGAGAAAGATACTTTTCAATATCAAGCATCTTTGCGGCGGCACGCACCTTTTTATCTATTTCATCCTTAGGAAGCTTACGCAGCTTTAAAGCAAATGCCATATTTTTATAAACGGACATATGCGGATAAAGTGCATAGCTCTGAAACACCATTGCAATATCCCTGTCCTTAGGTGAAACATTATTAACCAGCTTATCACCTATATACAGCTCGCCCTGTGAAATATCCTCCAGCCCTGCAATCATACGCAGGGTTGTTGATTTTCCGCAGCCTGAGGGTCCAACGAGGATAACAAACTCTTTATCCTCAATTTCAAGGTTTAAATCAGGAATTACGGTTGTTTTGCCGTCATATATTTTTGCAACATTTTTAAATTTTATAGATGCCATTTAAGTTTTTCACTCTCTTCTGTTTATCCTTTAACCGCACCTGCCACAACGCCTTTAATAATATATTTCTGGCAGGCAATATAAAAAATGATTATTGGTATAATTGCAAGCACAAGCATTGCCATAAAGCCGCCCCAGTCAACAGAGCCGTAAGCACCCTGCATTGCAAGCTGAATTGCAACAGGCATTGTTTTATTGGAGGTGCCCAAAATTAAATAAGGCAGCAGATAATCGTTCCATATCCACATTGCATTTAAAATTGCAACCGTTATTGCTGTCGGCTTCAGAATCGGAAAAACAACCATAAAAAAGGTCTGTATAGGATTACAGCCGTCTATCATAGCCGCTTCTTCAATTTCAAGAGGAATACTCTTAACAAAGCCGCACATCATAAAAACGCTCAATCCTGCACCGAAGCCCAGATAAACAAAAATGATGCCTATTAGATTATTAAGGCTGAGTGAGGTAACCGTAAAGGTCATCGTAAACATAACCATCTGAAACGGAACAATCATACTGAACACAAAAAGATAATACATCATTTTGGTGAATTTTGATTTAACCCTTGCTATATACCATGCAGCCATAGAGGTGCATATAACAAGCACTATTACGGCAAAAATCGTTATAAAAAGCGAGCGCAGAAATGCCTGAAGAATATCTGAGGAGCTGATGCCGTTTATATAGTTTTCCAGACCTGCATAGGTTTCTGCATTTGGAAGTGAAAACGGGCTGCTGATTATATTGAATTTTGTTTTAAATGAATTGATAAAAACAATTATAACGGGTGCAATAAACAAAGCTGCAAGCAGTGCCATCAAAAAGGACAGACTGCCGTTTATTGCATTTTTTCTTCTGTTCATCAGTGCTCAACCTCCTTTTCATGCGTAAGGCGAAGCTGAATGAAAGCAATAACCGCAACTATGATAAAGAATACAACCGCCTTAGCCTGACCGACTCCCTGCCAGCCCGACCTGCCGTAAAATGTGTTGTAAATATTGAGTGCCAGCATTTCCGTTTCTCTTGCAGGTGCACCTGCGGTAAGTGCAAGGTTCTGGTCAAACAGCTTAAAGGAATTGGAAAGCGTTAAAAATGTGCATATCGTTACAGACGGCATTACCATAGGAATGGTAATATATCTGAGAGTTTGCAAAGGACCTGCGCCGTCTATCTGTGCAGCCTCGTTTAAATCCTGCGGAATATTCTGCAGACCTGCTATATATATAACCATCATATAACCGATCATCTGCCAGTTCATCAGAACAACAAGACCCCAGAAACCGTATTTTGCGGCAAAGGTTATATCTACACCAAAATGCTCTAGTACACCGTTTATAATTAAATTCCATATATAACCAAGCACAATTCCGCCTATCAGATTGGGCATAAAAAATACCGTTCTGAAAAGATTTGTGCCTTTGATTCCTCTTGTTAGTACAAGAGCAAGAAAAAACGCAAGAATATTCACTGATAGAACTGAAACAACAGTAAATTTTACTGTAAACCACAATGAATTGATAAAAGTTTCATCTGCAGTAAATGCCTTTATATAGTTATCAAATCCTGCCCATGTAGCATTTGTTACCGTTGTAAAATTCGTAAACGAAAGGTAAAGTCCCATAGCAAAGGGAATTAAAAATGCTATAAGAAATGATAGCAGCGTGGGCAAAGCAAACAGCGGAAAATATTTTTTCAAAGTTTTATTCATTTATATTCTCCTGCCTTCTTTTAATTATTGTGCTGCTGCACTTTCAGATTCCCACCTTGTGACAACAACATTTTTTACATCATCAAATGATTTGGTACCCTGTGCATACTGAAGGAGAACTGAGCCGAAATCATTTTTGAAATTCTGACTCGGAAACACAGTAAAGTACCAAGGAATATTTGTAACTCCGTCTTTGTTCATCCATTCAACAACCTGCTTTGCAAGCGGGTCAGACGGCGTTTCATTTTCGTTAAAGGTATCAAACGGAGCAATAAAGCCAAGATCATTCACAACATAACTCTTGCCCTTTTCACTTGAGTAAAGCCAGTAAATGAAATCTGCCGCAGCTTTCTGCTCTGCTTCACTTGCCTTTGAATTAATTGCAAGGAAATTCTCTGTTCCTATACAAATTCCCTGTGTTTCTTCTCCTGCAATACCTGTATAGATTGGTAAAAACTTAATATTGTTTTCTGCAACGGTATTACCTGAAATTTCGCTTATCTGGCTCCAGGCCCAGTTTCCGTTCTGCACCATTGCGGATTTGCCCTGTGCAAATTCAGCCATTGATTCGTCAACAATTTTTTTACCTAAATCCTTTTTATCGGTAACTGAATTTGTTGTGTATAAATCAAAAATATTTTTATAATTTTCTGAATATTCAAAGCTTATTTTATTTGCAGCGTCGGATGTTAAATCAACATTATTCTTTTTGAATTCATAATAAACTGGAATGTTTGCAAGATGTGTCTGCCAGCGCCAATCCTCTCCCGATTTCAATGAGGTTGAAGAAAATACACCGTCAATTCCAAGTGCCGAAGCATTTTTCTGCATGTCCTCTACAATAGCAGAAAGTGCAGCAAAATTATTTATTTCATCCATAGATTTATAGCTTGTTGCCTTATTGGCAAGTGCAAAATACTTATCCGTAATTGCACTGTTATAAATAATTCCGTATCCTTCAACAACATAGGGAATTCCGTAAACTGCACCGTTTGAGGTTACAGCCATATCCTTATCGGTAAGGTGCTTATAAATTTCCGTGCCTGATAAATCTGCGCAGTAATCCTTCCAGTTATTATAGCCCTTCGGTCCATTTATCTGGAAAATTGTTGGTGCTTCATTGGTTGACATTTTTGCGGTTAAGGTTTGCTCATAGGTGTTATTGGCAGCAGTTTCAATTACAACCTTTATACCTGTTTCTTTTTCGTATTCATCGGCAATCTGCTGATATTTATTTGCAATTTCAGGCTTGAAATTAAGATATCTTATAGATTTCACGGCTGCATTCTGGTTATTTGGATTTGTTGTGCCGTTGTTATCATTATCACCTTTACAGCCTGCAAAGGAAGCGGCAATAACAACACTGCAAATTAACAGCGAAAATATTTTCTTTAATGTATTCATTATATATTCCTCCGATTTTTGTTTCCTTTTTTGATTATTCGTTTTTTTGCCGTTTTTATACGCAAAGAAAACAAAAAAGACGAAAATTCAAAATTGAACTTTCGTCTTTAAATTAATATTGTTTTAAATTTTATCAAGTGCCTGCTGAATATCCTCAATAATATCCTCCGCTGCTTCAATTCCGCAAGAGAAGCGAATTAAATCAGGTGTTACGCCGCATTCAGCAAGTTCCTTATCACTCAGCTGGCGGTGTGTTGTTGATGCAGGATGCAGACAGCAGGTGCGTGCATCCGCAACATGCGTTACAATTGCCGCAAGCTTTAAGCTATCCATAAACTTGGTGGCAGCCTCTCTGCCGCCTTTAACCCCAAAGGAAACAACACCGCATGTGCCGTTCGGCATATACTTTTCAGCAATTTTATACTGCTCATCATCGGAAAGCATCGGACATTTTACCCAGGTAATTTTATCATTATTTTTAAGATATTCTGCAACCCTTTTCGCATTTTCACAATGGCGCGCCATTCTTAAATGAAGTGTTTCAAGACCCACATTTAAAAGAAATGCATCCTGCGGAGCAGGAATGGAGCCAAGATCTCTCATAAGCTGAACTGTTGCCTTTGTGATATAGGCAGCTTCACCGAAATTCTTTGAATATGTTAAACCGTGGTAGCTTTCATCAGGAGTGGTTAAACCCGGAAATTTATCATTCTGCTCCCAATTGAATTTGCCGCTGTCCACAACGGCACCGCCGATAGTTGAAGCGTGCCCTTCCATATATTTTGTTGTGGAATGCGTTACAATATCACAGCCGAATTCAAACGGACGGCAGTTGATCGGAGTTGCAAAGGTATTATCCATAATAAGCGGAATTCCATTTTTATGTGCAACATCTGCAAAGGTTTCAATATCAAGCACATCAAGGCTTGGATTAGAAATTGTTTCACCGAAAATACATTTCGTGTTCGGCTTAATGGCAGCCTGAATTTCCTCTGCTGTTGCAAAAGGAGAAACAAATGTAAAATCAATGCCAAGTTTTCTCATTGTAACATTAAAAAGATTAAATGTTCCGCCGTAAATTGCGGAGCTTGAAACAACGTGATCCCCTGCCTGAGCAATATTAAAAACAGCATAAAAATTTGCAGCCTGACCGCTTGATGTAAGCATACCGGCAACACCACCCTCCAGAAGAGCAATCTTTGCCGCTGCTAAATCGCAGGTTGGATTCTGAAGCCTTGAATAAAAATAACCCGAGGTTTTAAGATCGAACAAATCGCCCATTGCTTCGCTTGAGTCATACTTATAGGTTGTGCTCTGCACAATGGGAATAACTCTCGGTTCACCGCTTTTGGGCTTATATGCACCCTGCACACAAAGTGTATCTAATTTCATATATTTCTCCTAACTAAAAATTAATCTTCTATAAAATGAGTCATAATGCCGGGACCAAAATCAATAAAGTTTCCCGTTGCCGCAGCAGTTTCCTCATTTATTGTATCAACACCCTGAATTTCCTTATTCTTATGGTAGATAAGATACGGAACAGGATCTGATGCGTGTGTTCTTGTTACAATAGGTGTAGGGTGATCGGGAAGAATCATAATTTTATAATCTTCAAATTTTTTCAGACCCTCAAAGAGTATCGGAAGAACTCTTTCATCTATCATTTCAATTGCACGGACTTTATTTTCAGGCTCATTTCTGTGACCGCATTCATCAGTGGCTTCAAAGTGAATATAAACAAGATCATTTCTTTCCAATATATCAAGACCTGCCCTTGCCTTGCCTTCAAAATTAGTGTCTATATAACCTGTTGCACCCTCTACCTCTGCAACCTCCATCTTTGCACAGCCGCCTATGCCTTTTATAAGGTCTACCGCAGATACAACACCGCCTTTAATTCCGTTTATTTCTTCAAAGGTGCCGATTGCAGGCCTTGTTCCCTCGCCCCAGAGCCATATTGAATTGGCAGGGCGCTTACCCCTTGCTTTTCTTGCAATATTGACAGGGTGATTTTTTAGAATATCATATGATTTTTTCATCATTTCAATAAGCGGGGCCGCATTTTTGCTGTCTGAAAGATATTCTGTTATAACCTTACCTGTAATATCATGAGGCGGAGTCATCTTTCCGAGCTGCGTGGTTCCGTTTGACCATATAAGGCAGTGACGGTATGAAACACCCGGATAGAATTTAAAAATATCATTACCGAATTCTGCTTCAACTGTTTTTATAATTTCTGCCGCTTCTTCTGTTGAAATATCATCAGCACAGTAATCCTCAATTGTTTTTTCCTCATAAGGCTTATCATCCTCAGAAAGAGTGACCAGATTACATCTTAACGAAACATCTGTAGGAAGCATATCAATGCCGATTGATGCTGCTTCAAGAGGACTTCTGCCTGTGTAATATTTCATCGGATCAAAACCCATAACACTCATATTGGCTACATCAGAGCCCGGTTTTAATCCCTCGGCAACAGTCCTTACCAATCCAACCTCTGCACGCTGCGCGAGATAGTCAAGATTTGGTTTTTCGGCAACCATCATAGGTGTTTTTCCGTTCAATGCAGGCACAGGGTAATCTGCCATACCATCATAAAGAACTACTACATACTTCATTATTTTGTCCTCCCATAAATATGAAATGTTTTTACCTCTGTGCCTTACTTAAATTAAAGAAGACACAGAGGTTTAAAATCTTACTTAAAATACTTTACGCCGCTTTCAAATATTTTCATATCCTTTTCAAACGGAACATTACCGTAAAGATTTTCACCCTTTCTTTCGGAATGACCCATCTTACCGAATACTCTGCCGTCAGGAGAAGTAATACCCTCAACTGCACAAACAGAGCCGTTAGGATTAAACGGCATATCTGCAACAGGCTCGCCCTGCGGGTTAACATACTGCGTTGCAACCTGACCGTTTTCAATAAGCTTTTTCATAACATCGTTATTTGCAACAAAACGACCCTCACCGTGAGAAATCGGAATAGCAAACATATCACCTGCATTAACACCCGAGAGCCAAGGTGATTTTGTGCTTGTAACACGAGTGTATGCCATTGAAGATATATGTCTGCCGATTGTATTAAATGTAAGTGTCGGGTCATCCGGCTTGATTTCAACAATCTCACCGTACGGTACCAAGCCAAGCTTAATAAGTGCCTGGAAACCGTTGCAGATACCGAGCATCAGTCCGTCTCGGCAGTTCAGAAGCTTAGAAACAGCCTCCTTAACCTTAGGATTACGGAAGGTTGTTGCGATAAACTTGCCTGAGCCTTCAGGTTCATCACCGCCTGAGAAGCCGCCCGGAAGCATTACAATCTGGCTTTCCTCAATAGATTTAACCATCTTATCTATGGTTGCATTGATTGCTGCGGAAGAAAGATTATTAACAACAAGTATTTCTGTTTCTGCACCCGCTTTTTCAAATGCACGTGCCGTATCAACCTCACAGTTTGTGCCGGGGAATGCAGGAATAAATACCTTTGGCTTTGCAACCTTATTTTTAGCAATAAATATTGAACGCTCTTTATAAAGCGGAACATCATACGGCATAGCCGCATCAGCCTTGCTGTCTGTAGGGAATACGCCCTCCAGCTTGCCTGCCCACGCTTCAATGAGCTCATCAACAGTAAGCACTTCACCATCTATAATAAATACACCGTTATCGTTAACCGTACCGAGTTCAACAGCACCGCCGATAAAATCTATTTCCTTATCTGCCGCAATTTCAACAACGATATTTCCCTGCTTAGCCGCAAATAAGGTTTCCTTATCAAGATTCTGTGCAAAGGTAAAGCCCATTTTGTTGCCGAATGCCATTTTGCATACACAGGCAGCAGCGCCGCCCTCTTTAACAACACTTGCAGCAAGAATACTGCCGTTTCTTACACCCTCATAAACACTTACCATAAATGCCATTGCTGCTTCATAATCAGGCAAACCTGTTTCTTCTTTAACGGGAAGCTCTGCCATAAACACCTTTGAGCCTGTACGCTTAAACTGAGATGAAGCTGTTTTTGAAGCCTCACTCATACCTACAGCAAAGGAAACAAGAGTCGGCGGAACATCAAGGTCATTGAATGAGCCGCTCATACTGTCCTTACCGCCGATAGAAGGCGTGCCGTAGCCGATCTGAGCTGAAATAGAGCCGAGAAGAGCAGCAGTAGGCTTGCCCCAACGCTTAGGATCATCATTAAGTCTTTCAAAATATTCCTGGAACGTAAGCCTTGCTTCACTCGGATTACAACCAACGCACGCAAGCTTTGCAAGTGACTCTGTTACCGCAAATGCAGAGGAATGGAACGGGCTCCAGCGTGAAAGCTTTGGAATAAAGCCGTATGACATAACTGTTGCCGTATCTGTTTCACCCTCAAGAAGCGGAATTTTAGCAACCATTGCTTCTTCGGGAGTAAGCTGATATTTACCTGCATAAGGCATAAGAACGGTTGCCGCACCGATTGAAGAGTCAAAACGCTCCACAAGACCCTTCTGGCTGCAAACCTCAAGCCTTGAAAGATTTTCTTTAAGAGCCTGTGCGTTTGTTTTATCCTGAAGCTGTGCAGGAACTGCGTTTCTGTAATTTTCATTTTCATCAACTGCGGCAATAACTGCATCTGCATGCTGCGTTACACCGTTTGTGTTCAGGAAGTCACGGCTGATATCAACAATTTTATCTCCGCGCCATGTCATAACAAGACGGTTTGAAGATGTAACAACCGCAACCGGAGTTGCCTCCAAATTTTCTTCATTGGAAAGAGCAATAAATTTATCAACATCTTCTTTGTTGAGCACAACCGCCATTCTTTCCTGTGATTCGGAAATAGCAAGCTCTGTGCCGTCCAGTCCGTCATACTTCTTCGGAACCTTATCAAGATCTATATTCAGACCGTCTGCAAGCTCACCGATTGCAACGGAAACACCGCCTGCACCGAAATCGTTGCATCTTTTAATCATTTTTGAAACGGCAGGGTTGCGGAATAATCTCTGGATTTTTCTTTCTGTAGGAGGATTACCCTTCTGAACCTCTGCACCGCAGGTTTCAATTGATGAGCTGTTGTGCGCCTTTGAAGAACCTGTTGCACCACCGCAGCCGTCGCGTCCTGTTCGGCCGCCGAGCAGAACGATAATATCTCCGTCCTGAGGAACCTCACGTATAACATTTTCCTTTGGAGAAGCACCGATTACTGCACCGATTTCCATACGCTTTGCAACATAGCCGTCGTCATAAAGCTCTGTTACCTGACCTGTTGCAAGACCAATCTGGTTACCGTAGCTGGAATAACCCTGTGCCGCACCTGTAGTAATCTTTTTCTGCGGAAGCTTTGCATCAAGTGTTTCCTCAAAAGGCGTGGTGGGATCACCGGAGCCTGTAACACGCATTGCCTGATAAACATAGGCTCTGCCTGAAAGCGGATCACGGATTGCACCGCCGAGGCAGGTTGCCGCACCGCCGAAAGGCTCAATTTCTGTTGGATGGTTATGTGTTTCATTTTTGAACTGAACAAGCCACTGCTCCTCTTTTCCGTCTATAACTACCGGAACTTCAATAGAGCATGCGTTGATTTCATCACTTTCATCAAGGTTTGTTACAATACCGCGCTTTTTAAGCACCTTGGTGCCGATGCAGGCCATATCCATAAGGCAAACATCCTTTTCACGGTCACCGTAAACCTCATTTCTGATTTCAAAATACTGATTAAGAGCTTCTTCAATTGCAGCCTTATATCTGCCGTCCTCAATCACAATGCTGTCAAGCTTTGTGCTGAAGGTGGTATGGCGGCAGTGGTCGCTCCAATATGTATCTATAACCTTAAGTTCTGTAAGGCTCGGATCTCTTTCTTCCGTTTTAAAATAATCACGCACCCAGCAAAGGTCTGCCACGCTCATTGCAAACCCCATTGAAGCATGGTACTGCGCAATTTCCTCATCTGTTTTGCAGATAAATCCCGCAATACGGATAATATCGGCAGGCACATCTGCAGAAATATCAAGAGTTTCAGGCTTTTCCATTGAAGCCTCTCTTGATTCAACCGGGTTAATTATATATGATTTGATTTTAGAAAATTCCTCATCACTTATATCACCCTTAACGGCAATCACCTTTGCACTTGTAATAACAGGGCGGTCGCCTGCAGTTAAAAGCTGAATGCACTGTGCCGCACTGTCTGCCCTCTGGTCATACTGACCGGGCAGAAATTCCGTTGCAAAATAACGCCAGTCAGCAGGAATATCAATTTCATCATAAACATTATCAAGGTTTGGCTCTGAAAGAATTTCCTTTACCGCGCTTGAAAATTCCTCCGCTGAAACGCCCTCAGCATCATAACGGTTGATTATTCTTAAATTTTCAATTCCTGTGATGCCTACGTTTGTTTTAAGATCCTCCATAATATGGCGGGCCTCAATATCGTTGCCGATTTTCTTTTCAACAAAAATACGAAATACGTTTGCCATTAATTTAATTCTCCTTGTTTAATATATTAAAAACAAATTTATATGTATAATAACACAAACTGTTTATTTTGCCTATAGCATTTCTTAATTTTTAGTCAATAATTTGTAAAAAAGCAATTAACTTTTACATTTTTTTTAATAATTATGATATAATATACCATACAGATATATGGTGACTGCATTATCTATATCATTCATCATTAATAAACAGTAAGGGGTATAAATAAATTGTGATGGAAAACATTGACAATAAAATTGAAGAGCATTCCTATGAGGTGGAATTTTTAAACTGCACGGTTGATAAAGCGGATGATTTTAAAATCATTGATTCGGACAGCCACTTCGCTGATTTCGCGGGAATTCATCCCTCCAAAATCAAGCAGGGAAAATTATTTCTGCGGGATATTTTAAAGCCGGCGGACAGGGATTTTGTTTTTAAAAAGATATGTAAAAAGAATACAAAATACGTTTACATAGATTTTGATATATTGGATAAAAATAATGAGCCCGTTTTTATTCACTGCTCAGCTAAGAATTATGAAAATTCAACACTTTGCCGCCTTGTTTTTGCAGATGTTTCAAAAAGCCGTGAAAAGAACAGGAAGCTTAAAGAGAAGGCAACAGAGGCAAATTATCTTATAGACCTTGTTGCAGGCGGTGTTTGTCTTTTTAAGGTAACACCCGAAATGCACTTTGATGTAATTTATATGAATGATGCCTGCTGCAGACTTTTCGGCACAACAAAGGAAAGTTATAAAGAGCGTGTTTACAGAATTGACGAGCTTATGCACCCGAAGGATAAAACCATTGTCTATCAGGCAATCGGCAGGGCAATGGCAACGGGTGAACCGCTTGACCTTGAATACAGGGTTATGACGCACCGTGATGAATTTATATGGTGCAAATGCAATGCCGCCGTGCAGAAATATGATGAAGACGGCAGCCCGATTTTTCACGCAATATTTACTGATATAACAAGAATAAAAACGGCTGAAAAAAGAGCTGACGAAGCAAATGAAAAGCTGATAAACCTGCTTGAAAATTTAACGGGAGCAATATTTTTCGCAAGCCTTGAAAAGCCGTTTTTAACCGATTATATCAGCGGAGATTTTGTAAGGCTGATAGGCTATTCAAGAGATGAATTTGAACAGCGATTCGGCAACGATTTAAGCAAGCTGATCGGTGAAAATTCAAAGGAGCTTGAAAAATCAATAAAAGCACAGGTTTCAAAGGGCGGAAGAGCCGAAATTACATACAAAATAAACGCACGCGGTGCACGCAAGGCACTTGTGCGTGACATAAGAAAGCTTGTTACCCAGCAGGACGGAACGCAAACTTTGATTTGTGAGCTGGAAGAAATGAGCAATCAATAATTTAAAATGATTAAGGGAGAGCAGAGTGCTCTCCCTATTTTTTTATATTCTTTTACAAAAGAATCCAGATTTCCGCTATCGCGGAGGGATGTTACTTTCTTTCTATCTAAAAGAAAGTAACCAAAGAAAACGATTCAAGGGGGTTCGTTTGCGACCGCTCGCAGTGCGAGATGAAGGGAGCAATAAGAACCGGCAGCGGTCAAAATTTTAAAGCACATTTATGTGTGCATAAAATTTTGGGATACCGCAACTGAGCAGGTCCGCTATCGCTTCCAAGTCCCCTTGAAAATCCCCTCTGCTTCGTGCGGCGGCGCACATTGCGCACTCGCCGCAGGGAATGCATTATTGACGAAATACTTTTGTTATGATATACTGAATTTGCGAAACAAATAAAATTGAACATATCATATTGTAGGCGTGTTTTTTTCTTTGGTAAAAATGCATGCTCTAATTCACACGCCACTTTTGTGATATGTGTTTTATTTGTTTCGCAGCAATCGGAGCAATGCGTTTTTCGTGCGTGGCTTCGGCTGCGCACTTTTTTATTTTAGG
>CAJTMQ010000034.1:18088-18319 GCA_910577215.1 uncultured Eubacterium sp.
TCTTCATTATTCAACAGTTGGCAGGGATGATGTTGTTGATTTAATTTTTCGTAATATTTTTGATTTATATAATGATGCTATGGAGTTTGATGATTTGGTACACAATTATATTGATATGTTAAGATTATAGGTCTTTTTCAACAACCAATATGGGTTCCCTGCGGCGAGTGCGCAACGTGCGCCGCCGCACAAAGCAGAGGGGATTTCAAAGGGGACTATTGAGCGAAGCGA
>CAJTMQ010000035.1:0-2974 GCA_910577215.1 uncultured Eubacterium sp.
GCTTGTTTTTTACATTCATTGATAATATTATTCGTGAAAAAAGTTTACTTTATTACAAAGCTTTAATGTTATTTTAATGAAAAGTTTTCAAAAATTTTCATAAAAAAAGAGCAGCTCTTGCTGCTCTGAAAAACATGTTCATTATATTGTTGCGTGCTGATTATTTATATCCCCTCCCGTTAAAGCGTAATGTGCCGCTTCTTCAAGCTTTTTCATACTGCCATTATTTTTCAGTACCTTTGACGGCACTGCGGCAACAGACATAACGAGCCTGTAATACGTACTGCTTTCATCCTTGGGATTCATCGCACCGTCAAGCACAGAAAGCCATACCTCGCCTGCAAATTCCTTTAACGGCTTATCTGCAAACTCCTTTGCATCCTCTTTGGACACGCCCTTGGCAAAGCCTAAAACCTTTAAAAACTTATATGCCTCATATGTTTGCATATGATCAAGCTTATGGATAACAGGCTTTACAAGGCTCCAGTATTTTCCGAATTTTTCACCGTTGAGCTGAAGTGCCGTAAGCCTTTCTTCAAATGTTTCCTTGGTTCTGCATTCAAAAATTCTGTTTATCAGAGCCGTTGCGTGCTCGGCAAGAAAAGGAAGTGCCTCAATCTCTTCTCCGTTTAAAACAAGCTTTTTAAGATGGTCAACATTATATGTTAATGTATTGTCTTCATTAACCGTAACATTAACTATGGGTGCGGGATAACCGCACAGAGCGCCTACATTTACCTCTGTTATTGAATGACCGTTTTTGCTTGTAAATCTATCCGTTGCCTGAATATGGCTGTGGCCTACAAACATATATCTCAGCCCTGCATCTGCAAAGCGTGAAGCAACATAATTTCTGTTTTCAACACAAACCGAACCGCCTGTTATAAGTGATGATATATGAGGCATTAGAAGGTGATGCTCTATACCTATAATAAGACAGCCGTCCTCATTTGCCTGTTTTATCTGCCTGTCAATCCACTGCCAACAGTCCTTTGTGAAGCCTGCATGATCATTATCATTCTTATCATCATTAAGGCACAGCACCCTCAGCTTTTCATTAAGCTGAACCGTATAGCAAATTGTTCCGATTTTGGTTATATACTTATCAACAGCCTGATTGGGACCGAAATCCTTATAAAATTCAGGCAAATCCTCACTTTTCATAACATCAACATCGTTGAATGCACTATCTCCGTCGAAGCGTCTTGGATTTCCGTCACAGCACCAATCGTGTGTTGCAGTTATTATATAAACTGGTTTGCTTTTTTTGAGTTCGTACAGCTTTTCTCTGAATTCAATGTGAGACACCATTTCCCCGTCATTTGTAACATCGCCCAAAATAAAAACTGCATCGGTGTCGCTTTCTGCAATCTGTTTGAAAGCAGCATCAATTATCTCTCCTGTTTCAGCAAGGCATTTCTGATCTGAGCCTGAACGAAGCTCATACGCCCTGCCTGATGTTCCGAGTGTTTTTGAATAATGGTGTGTATCTGCAATAAATGTTAATTTCATAAAGTTTTATTCCCTGCTGTAATTTTTTGCTTTCCTGTAATATATTCTTCATCATTTTATTTTAGTTATTTTATCACCTTTAACAAGATAAACATGATCTGCTATCTCCATCATTGGCTTATCATTCATCGAATCCGTATAGAAATTTTCAATATGTGCATTCGGATAAAGCTCATTAAAAACCTTCACCTTGTTTTCCAGAAAGCAAAGGCGGGTGAATTTTCCCGTATTTTTATCTATGCTTGACCCAACATGATTTTTAATGTTCATCCTTTTCATGATCTCATCAAGAATAAAATCCGTTGTGCCTGAAACAACAATATCGCTTTCCTTTCTTACCTCTTCATACCACGGCTTGATTTTCTTTTCATTTCTGTTCCAGAAGTCTACAACACTTTCGCTTAAATCCCCCATATTAACATAATAGCCCTCTAAAAAAGATGCATAGGCCTCTATTGCCTCTTGAACGGTAAAAAGATGAAAGGCATCCTTTATGGCAATAACAATAAGTTTGGGTATGTATTTCCATATCTTAACATCACGCTTAACGTAATATAATATGAAATCAACAAGGGTTTCTCCATTATATATTGTGTTGTCAAAATCATAAACATTTACATTCACCATACAGCACCGCCTACGCAAGACTCCTAAAAATAGCTTTATATGTAATTTCTTTAAATAGTAAATATACTTATAAACAATAGTAACAAATTGTCCTAAATAAATCAACATTTTGTGATACTTTCAGTCATAAATCTCTAATATTATTATTAAAATCTTGACACAGCAGGAAATTAATTATATATTAGAATAAGTATATCCAGATAATGAAGATTACTCTTCATTGCCTAAAGCGTTTCGAAAGGAACTTAGCTATATGAACAATTTTAAAGAGAAAATCGCACAGCTTAAGGCTGAAAAAAACGCAGTTATTCTTGCTCATTATTATGTTGAACCGCAGGTGCAGGAAATTGCAGATTTTGTGGGTGACAGCTATTACCTTGCTAAAATCGCAAAATCAACAGATGCAGAAGTTATTGTATTCTGCGGCGTTGAATTTATGGGCGAATCCGCAAAAATCCTCAACCCCGAAAAAACCGTTCTTATGCCGGATGCTTCCGCAGACTGCCCTATGGCACATATGGCAACTACCGAGGAAGTATTAAAAATCAAGAATAAATATGAAGATACGGCGGTTGTCTGCTACATTAATTCATCTGCCAGGCTTAAAACTGTTTCGGATGTCTGTGTAACAAGTGCAAATGCTTTAAAAATTGTCAACGCCCTTCCGAACAAAAATATATATTTTATACCGGACAGAAATTTGGGCACATTTGTTAAGAAAAACACGGATAAAAACATTATCCTTAACGAGGGCTGGTGTCCTATTCACAACAGCATTAAGACTGAAGATATAAAAGCATTCAAAGAACTTCATAAAGATGTTAAAGTACTGATG
>CAJTMQ010000035.1:2988-17508 GCA_910577215.1 uncultured Eubacterium sp.
ATGTACGGATGATGTTCTTAAACTTGCAGATTATATCGGCTCAACAAGCGGAATAATTGATTATGCAACAAGCAGTGAAGATACGGAATTCATTATAGTTACGGAAACCGGTGTTCTTTACGAGCTTCAGGAGAAAAATCCGAATAAAAAATTCTACTTCCCCGAACCGCTTCCTGTTTGTGCAGATATGAAAAAGATTACATTGGAAAAGGTTCTCAACTGCCTTGAAAGTAATCTTAACGAAGTTATAATTGATGATAAAACAAGAGAGAAGGCAATGCTTCCTCTGAACAGAATGCTTGAATTGGCAAGGTAATTTTTATGGACAATCAAAACACGATTAAAACCGATACCGTAATAGTAGGCTGCGGTGTTGCAGGTCTTTTTGCCGCATTATGCCTGCCGAGGAACAAAAATATACTGATTATCACCAAAGATGACCTTAAAGAGTGTGACTCCTATCTTGCACAGGGCGGAGTATGTGTGCTGAAAGGCATTGATGATTTCAACTGCTATTTTGAGGACACCATGAAGGCAGGTCACTATGAAAACAACCCTGAAAGTGTTAAGGTTATGATTGAGTCTTCCCCTGAAATCATAAGCACACTTGTAGATTTAGGCGTTAAGTTTGACACGGATAACGACGGTGATTTTGACTACACACGTGAGGGCGCTCACAGGCAAAACAGAATTCTTCATCACAAGGATGAAACAGGCAAGGAAATAACTGCCACCCTTCTTTCAATTGCACTTGAAAGAGAGAATATTACTCTTGTTTCACAAACAACAATGATTGACATTATTGAGAAGGATAATGTTTGCTACGGAATTGTATGTGAGGAGAAATCAGGAGAAAAGGGCATTGTGCTTGCAGATGACATTATTCTTGCAACAGGCGGCATAGGCGGCCTTTTCAACAATTCAACAAACTATCCGCACATTACAGGTGATTCCTTTGCTCTTGCACTGAAACACGGAGTTGAACTGCAGGATTTAAACTATATTCAGATTCACCCGACAACGCTTTACAGCAAAAAAAGCGGTCGCAGATTTTTAATCAGTGAAAGCGTAAGAGGTGAAGGTGCTGTTCTGCTTAATGAAAACGGAGAAAGATTTACAGACGAGCTTCAGCCGCGCGATGTTGTAACAAACGCAATCTGTGCGGAAATGGAAAAATTCGGCACAGACCACGTTTATATCAATCTTCCGAGTATGACAAGCGAGGAAGCACAAAAACGTTTTCCGAATATTTTTGATGCCTGTATGGAAGAGGGCTATGACATTACCAAAGACAATGTGCCTGTTACTCCGGGTCAGCACTATTTAATGGGCGGAATAAAGACAGACATTAACGGCAGAACATCTATGGAACATCTTTTCGCAGTTGGTGAAACTGCCTGCAACGGTGTTCACGGCAAAAACAGACTTGCATCAAACAGCCTGCTCGAAAGCCTTGTATTTTCAAAGCGTGCTGCGGATTTAATTGCCGATGACACAGCAGTTAAAAGCAATGATATTCCTGCCATTGACCTCGGCAGCTATACGGATAAAGCAGCACGTGAAAAAGAATTCAAAGAACTGATTCTGAATGAAATCAAAAGAAAGGACAATGCTTTTTATGATAAATGGTGTAACAATGAAGATTAATGTTGATGATTATATTCTCAACACCTTAAAAGAAGACATAACAAGTGAGGATGTTTCAACAAATGCGGTTATGCCCAATGATGTACAGGGCAGGGCAGAGCTTATCTGCAAACAGGACGGAATCATATGCGGTCTTGGAATTTTTGAACGCACTTTCAAGTTGCTTGACGATACATCTCATTTTGACACAGATGTCAAAGATGGTGATTTTGTAAAAAAAGGTCAGCTTATAGGCGTGATTTACGGTGATATAAAGGCTATCCTTTCAGGTGAAAGAACCGGACTTAATTATCTTCAGAGAATGAGCGGAATTGCCACAATTACAAAGGAATATATGAACGAGCTTGAGGGCTATAAAACAGTGCTTCTTGACACAAGAAAAACAACACCTAACATGCGCCCGTTTGAAAAATACGCTGTAACCGTAGGCGGAGCAACAAACCATCGCTATAATCTTTCAGACGGTGTTCTTCTTAAGGATAATCATATCGGTGCCGCAGGCTCAATTACTAAGGCAATAAAAATGGCAAAGGCTTATGCTCCGTTTGTAAGAAAAATTGAAATTGAAACCGAAACCTTAGAGCAGGTTAAGGAGGCACTTGATGCAGGTGCAGATATCATCATGCTTGATAATATGGATAACGAAACAATGAAAAAGGCTGTTGAAATGATAGACGGCAGAGCTGAAACAGAATGCTCCGGCAATGTTACCAAGGAAAGACTTAAGGAAATTGCCGAAATCGGAGTTGACTTTGTTTCCTGCGGTGCATTAACACATTCTGCACCGATTATGGATGTCAGCCTGAAAAATTTAACACCTGTTGAATAAATTAAATTGAAGGACAGCAATCGCTGTCCTTTTTTGTTATTGATTGTCAAGGATTTTATTCGTAAAACAAGTGTTAACATTGACTAATTCACAAAAATAATATAGTATATTTATACAATATTTTAATGAGGTATATAAATATGGCTGACATTAGTTTAACCTTGCTCTCATCACTTGAAAAGGTTATGAGAAATGAACCTGCTGAAAACATTGATTACAACCGTTTTTCCATGCTCAACAATGAAAAAAAATCATTTCAGCTTTATATAAAAGCGGATAGTGAAACTATAAGCCTTGATATAAAATCTGATTTAAACTGCATCAAGGTCTTCACTGTTGAATATATGCCGTCAGGCTTTGCAATAAACAAAAAAACGGCAGACGATTATGTTCTAAGATCAAAGGATGGTTATTATCCCGATTTGCTTTTACCTGTTGAGAAAAGTATTAAACTTGAAAACGGCTGCCGCACGCTTTGGTTTGAAATAGATTCCGAAAATCCGCTTGCTGCAGGCGAACACAGCATAGAATTAACCGTATCGGATGATGACACCGCAGCAGGTACATCTGTTATGGTTGAGGTTATTGACTGCCCTCTTGAAAAGCAAAGTCTTATTTTCACAAACTGGTTTCATACCGACTGCCTTATGCAGGAATACGGGGTTGAAGCCTTTTCAGAGAAATACTGGAAAATCGTTGAAAACTACCTCAGAACTGCTGTCCGCCACGGTATGAACTGTGTCTTAACACCATTATTCACCCCTTCACTTGATATTGCTGTAGGAGGTGAACGACCCACCGTTCAGCTTGTTGATGTAACAGTTACAAAAGGAAAATACACCTTTAATTTTGATAAGCTGTTGACGTGGATTGAAACAGCACAGAAATGCGGCATTGAATACTTTGAAATGGCTCATTTTTTCACTCAATGGGGTGCAAAATTTGCGCCAAAGATTATGGCAACGGTAAACGGAAAATACAAAAAGCTGTTTTGGTGGCGTACCTTGGTTATTTCAAGAAAATACAAAAAGTTCCTGACACAGTTTTCAACCGAACTTAATGCATTGCTGGAGAGCCTTAATCTTAAAAACAAAGTACTGATACACGTAAGTGATGAGCCGAATATGTCGCATATATTTACATACCGAATTGCAGCAAAGCTTATTCACAAGCTGTTTAAAGGATATAAAATTATTGATGCTTTATCAGATTTTAAATTCTACTCAACAGGACTTATAGATACACCTATTCCCGCAAACAACCACATTGAGCCATTTATAGGCAAGGTTTCCGAGCTATGGACATATTATTGCTGTGCACAGGATGACAAATACGTTTCAAACCGATTTTTCTCCATCCCCTCTCAGAGAAACAGAGTACTCGGCTATCAGCTATACAAATATGATGTAAAAGGCTTTCTTCATTGGGGCTACAACTTCTGGAACACACGCTATTCCAAAGAAAAAATCAACCCGTATGAGGTTACGGATGCAGGCGGATTTTTCCAATCCGGCGACAGCTTTGTTGTCTATCCGAAGGCAGACGGCACTCCGCTCTGCTCTTTAAGACTTAAAGTTTTTTATGACGGCTTTCAGGATATGATGGCATTGCAGACACTCGAAAAGCTTACAGGCAGAGAAAATGCACTTAAAGTTTTAGAGCAGGGACTTGATAATGAATTAACATTTTTTGAGTATCCCCATTCTATTGAATGGCAGCTTGCAACAAGAGAAAGAATTAACAAAGCTATCAAAGAAAACCTATAAAAAACACAGCACTGCGGCATTTCTGCCGCAGTGTTTTTCTATGTATTTCGCACTTTTATGATATGCACAAAATTTGCCATTAAATATCTATAAATTTTCATAAAAATGCAATTGATTTCAATTAAATAAAGTGATATTATATGCTAAATAAATTTAACAACTTTAATAATCTGTTTAAGAAAGAGGCTGCTTATGCGCGGAATTACAACCTCCAAATCAAGAATAAGACAAAACATATTCACTGAAGTTGCACGGCTTGCATATGAAGGCTGGGACCCGAGGAAATTTGAAAATCTGCCTTATAAAATAATTTCAGGTGAAATTGCACATTATAGGGACAGTGTTTTCGTTGAAAGGGCAGTAGTCGGTGAAAGGCTTCGTGCTGCTATGGGGCTTTCATTAAGAAAATTCAGTGATTTTTCATCCATATGTGATGGAATTGACGAAAGCATTATAGATGAAAAATACTATGAGCCCCCTCTTATTGACATCATAAAATTTGCCTGCAACAAATGCCCTGAAAACAGAGTATTTGTAACAAATGCATGCCAGAACTGCCTGGAGCATCCCTGTGTTGAAATCTGCCCCAAGAAAGCAGTTTCAATCGTTAACGGCAAATCTCATATAGATGAGGAAAAATGCATTAAATGCGGAAAATGTATTGAAGCCTGTGAATATCATGCAATTGTTAAACAGGAGCGTCCGTGTGCAAAGGTATGCGGAATGAATGCTATTAAGTCTGACGAATACGGCAGAGCAGAGATAGATCATGATAAATGTGTTTCCTGCGGAATGTGCCTTGTAAACTGCCCATTCAGTGCAATTATAGATAAAAGTCAGATTTTCCAGACAATCACTGCCTTAAAGAGTAATACTCCCGTCTACGCTGCTATTGCACCCGCATTTGCAGGTCAGTTCGGCAATGTTACTCCCGGGCAGATACGAACAGCATTTAAGGCACTCGGTTTTACTGATGTTGTCGAAGTGGCAATCGGTGCAGATCTCTGCACAATTGAAGAGGCCAAGGACTTTATGAATGAAGTTCCCGAAAAGCAGCCGTTTATGGCAACCTCCTGCTGCCCCGCTTGGTCGGTTATGGCTAAAAAGCTTTTCCCGGACTTTGCTCCGTATATTTCAATGGCATTAACGCCTATGGTTTTAACAGGAAGATTAATAAAAAAAGAGCATCCTGAATCAAAGGTTGTATTTGTAGGTCCGTGTGCTGCCAAAAAATTAGAGGCCAGCCGCCGTTCCATACGAAGCGACATTGATTTTGTTCTTACCTTTGAGGAATTTGCTTCGATTCTTGAGGCAAAGGATATTACTATTACAGAATGTGCAGAAGATGATTCTTTCCGTGAGGCAAGCGGTGACGGTGTGGGCTTTGCAGTAAGCGGCGGTGTTGCCGATGCCGTAAAAAATGCAATAAAAGTGCTTAATCCCGGCAGAGAGGTTCATACTGTTCGTGCCGAGGGTCTTCAGAATTGTAAAAAGATGCTTCAAATTGCAAAAACAGGAAAGTATAACGGTTACCTGCTTGAAGGCATGGCCTGCATCGGAGGATGTGTTGCAGGGGCCGGAACAATTGCACCTGTAAGAAAAGCAACAGATGCCGTTAACAGAATGAAAGAAAATTCAGATATCAGATTTGGTGTTTCTTCAAAATACAGAAAGCATTTATCTGAACTTGAGGAAAACAAATAATCACTATTTTGTAATCAAATATAACATTATATCAGACAGGCATACCAATGCCCTGATATAAAAGCAAGTTGATCGTATTGATTTTTTATTGATCATTTCACTTGCTCAGGAGGAAAATGTGATGATAAGTCAAATATTAGCAACAATAATTTTTGTGGCAATGTTTGTAATGATTGTGTGGGAGAAAATTGACCGCCACATCACAACAACTATTGCGGCCGTACTGATGATAGTCGTTGTATTTCTTATAAGTATGGGAAGCCCGCAGGCTGTGATGGAAGTGCTCAATCTGAAAGCATTTTTCAGTCCGAGCTTCTGGTATAACACCGGAGCGGCAGAAACCGCTGCAGGTATCAATTGGGAAACAATTGTATTTATAACCGGTATGATGGTTATGGTTGAAGGTATGGGAAGAGCGGGATTTTTCCGCTGGCTGTGCCTTGGAATTGCCAAACTTGTTAAATATAAAACAATTCCTATTCTTATAACCTTTTTAACAATGAGCGCCGTGCTTTCAATGTTTATTGACAGTATCACGGTTATTCTGTTTTTGGCAGCAGTAACCGCAGAGCTTGCAAAAATACTTGAATTTGACCCCGTTCCTATGATTATATCGGAAATTTTCTGTGCCAACATAGGCGGTGCGGCAACAATGTGCGGAGATCCGCCAAACATTATTATAGGAACATCTCTTGGTTATACCTTTGCGGATTTTCTTACCAACACAGGTGTAGTTGCTCTGATATGCCTTGTTCTGGTTATTATTTACTTCTATTTCTGCTTCAGAAAGCAGCTTAAAAAGAGTGAGGAAAACCGTTCCGAAATCAAAGAATATCCTCAGCCTGCCGAAGCAATTATAGATAAACAGCGTTTTATAAGAAGCACCGCAATTTTCATTGTTGCAATCATTCTTCTTGTAACACACGCACAAACAGGTCTTACGGTTTCAACAATAGGTGTTATTGTTGCCTTGCTTACCGTTATTACCTCAAGCAAATCAGGTATGAAGTACATAGGCCGTCATATAGATTATAAAACACTGCTTTTCTTTATCGGCTTGTTCATAGTTGTAGGCGGTTTGGAAGAAACAAAGGTGCTTGAACTGATTGCAAACTTCATCAGTGACGTAAGCAGCGGCAGCTCTGTGATTATAGTGATTATTGTTATATGGATTTCAGCAATTGCAAGTGCATTTGTTGATAATATTCCTTTCTCGGCTACAATGATTCCCGTTATAACAACTATAGCTGCAACTCAGGATATAAGCCTTGCAACACTTGCGTGGGCACTTTCACTTGGTACGGATCTTGGCGGAAACGCAACCCCTATAGGAGCTTCTGCAAACGTTATGGGAATATCTGTTGCCAGCAAAAACGGTCATAGAATAACATGGGGAAAATATTGTAAATACTGTGCTCCGGCAACTATAATTGTTGTTGCAATATGTACTGTTTATGTAATTTTAAGATATCTTTAAAGCGACATATTCAGGTCTTGTTAACCTACCAATATCATCCAGAATTCCCGCTTTTCTTTTTACAAAGCTGCAAAACTTGTCTTTATAATATTTATTTTTAAGTATATAGTAAATCCGGGCAAAAAAACAGAAGTAATCATCAAAGGAGGAATTGATATGGCTAAATCAACAAAAACACAAATATTACAAAGTTTTTCAGAATTACTTAAAAATAATGATCTTGATAAAATAACAGTAACTATGCTTGTGAATGAATGTAATATAAGCAGGCAAACCTTTTATTATCATTTCACTGATATTCAGGCACTCATTAACTGGGGAATTCAACAGAATACTGCAGGCTGCCTTGAAAGTGTTAAAAATGCAACGGATATTAACGAAGCAACAGTTATATATCTGAGTTCAATAAAGAACAATTGCTTTTTCCTGACAAAGTGCCTTGAATCCTCACTTTCGGGCCGCACAACAATTCGTCTAAGGGATAGTATTGCTGAGTATATATCCTACTTCGGAAATGAAATTTTAAAAATTTCAAATCTTCCGTCGGAGGATGCTAAATTCGTATGTGAATTTTTATCCAATGCAATAACGGGTCTGATTCTTTCCTCTATCTATCAGAATAAAGAAATGGATATTCATGATATTTCAGATAAAATTGAAAGAATCATTCTCGGAAGATTAAGAATCCAATAAATATGCATCAAAAAAGCAGTGGTATAATACCACTGCTTTTTATTTTATATAAGATTCTAATTAAATCCCATTTTCCTGATTTTCTCTCATTACAGCTATCTTTTCATGAAGCTTTACAAGTTCTTTCTTTGAAAGCTTATAACAGAATGCCGTAAGCAGAAAGATAATAACAAGAACAATTGCCGGTACGATTGTTGCAGCATTATAAAGCCTTGAGAGCACATCTGCTGACTGTGTTGCAAGCTTACCGTCATATCCGATTATACCAAGAACAGCTGATGCACCTGCACCTGCCACAGTCTGACCAAGCTTTCTTGCAAAGGAATAGAAGCTATATGCCGTACCCTCTTCTCTGCGCCCTGACAAGTATTCCTGATAATCAATAACATCCATAACCAGTGCCCAGACCTCAAGCACAAGGAAGGTCTGGCCTGCTCCCGAGAAGAACACAAGCACAAGGAATACATACGGATTAGACACCAAAGAGGTAAACCCAACAAGGTACATCATAACATTTATTAACGCTGAAAATCCCAAACCAACAGCACAAATTTCTTTTTTTCCGAATCTTCTGATAAGCTTTCCCATAAAAGGCAGAAAAAGGGCCATTGGCAAATATGTGCAGATTGTAACGATACTGTACAGCCCCGGATTTTCATAATAATTTTTGAAAAGATAGTTATAAACAGTTTGCGTATACATCTGAAAACAGATAAGAAGCATTGAAATAATGCAAAGAATGACAAACGGCTTATTTCTTACAAGCACTTTAACCGTTTTAAAAACATTATAATCGCTTTGCTGCTGCTTGGGAGAAAGCTGCACTCTTTCTTTGGTAAATTTGAAATGCATTACAAATATAACAATTGATAATAAACAAAGGCAGCCTATTGCAGTTGACAGCTTCGCAGAATCAAGCACCTTAGCTGTTGAACCGTCTGCATTTATAACGGTTGAATAAACAACAAGCGGAAGAAGAATCTGAGCAGGAAGTCCTCCGATACCGGCACCGACAGAACGCCACATAGACAGTGATGAACGCTCAATTTCATCATCAGTAATAACAGATGCAAGTGAACCATACGGAATGTTAACACCCGTATAAAGCATACCGTAAATAATATATGTAATATATGCAAAAATCAGATATTGATTATCCGACAAGCCCGGAATTTTAAAAAACATTATAAATGCGGCAACAGCCATCGGAAGCGAAGCCCACAAAATATACGGTCTGAATCTGCCGAACTTAGTAGGTTTTCTTGAATCGATAAATGAACCCCACAGAGGATCATTTATTGCATCCCATACTCTTGCAACAATCATCAGAATTGTAATATTTGCCGCCGAAATACCCAAAACATCGGTATAAAACATATTAAGGAATGATGAAATCAGTGAAAAAGTGAGAACTCCGCCCATATCACCAAGTGCATAGCCGAATTTATCCTTAAACTTAATGCCGTGGGTCTGTAATTTTTCTTCCATAAATAAACCCCTTTTCAATATTTATAAAAAACAATATTATATAATTTATTCTAACATGCCAAAATATAAAAATCAACAAAATAGGTATTTTGCTTCTGAACAAAATCCTTTATAACCAAAATAATGAAAAAAATTTTGCTAAAATTTTTCATTTTTAAAACACGAATATACGCAAACAATATACTTGCAAACGCAAAGAAATTCTTTGAAAAAGAGGTGTATTTATAATGGCAACAGTTCCAGAGGCAAAAGATGCTCTTAACAGATTCAAGATGGAAGCTGCTAGCGAAGTTGGTGTTAACCTTAAACAGGGTTACAACGGTGACCTTACAGCTAAGCAGGCTGGTTCAGTAGGCGGTCAGATGGTTAAAAAGATGATCAAGGCTTACGAAGAATCAATGAAGTAAGAATAGTTTTTAGATAATCTTAATTCTTTAATTGGGTTTGATAAAAACAAATGAATACCCGGCTTTATTATGTGTTTGATAAACACTTCATTTTTTGGGTTCATTCATTTTGATTGCTAAAAAGTAATCCATGGGCACGGCAATAGTCGTGCCTTTTTGATGTTTATAATCAGACGCATAAAAACGGAGATGAAAATCATCTCCGTTTTACTGTTTATAAAAAGGATAATGTGCCGAAATCAAATACGGCAGACTGCTCATTTGTATGGTATTCATTACCTTCATATTCAACCGATATTCCGTTTTTATCTGCTTTGATATTAAAATTTTTTGAAAACAATTTTATTGCGTAAAGTGAAATTTCGGGGCAGGCATCTGTAAGCTGAGGTATTATTCTGAGTTTATTCATTCCTACGGCACGAAGCCCGAACAGCCCCTCTGTTATTACCCTTGCAAAAAGCAGACTTTCTGCCGCAAGATGTGCTCTGTTACCCTCAGGATACGCTTCATAGGGATACGGACAATGTGAACCGAGAATCCGGTTTTTACAATAGTTTACTGTTTCCTCAATTCCCTTCTCTGCCTTGCCTGCAAGAAATGTTCCGCGAAGGGCAAAAAGAAGTGATCTGTCCCACGTAGTATTATTATCTGATGTAGATTTCATCATTCCGTCATAGTACAGCTTTGATGAAAACAATGCCTTAACCGTTTCATCTGCCCTGTCAAAAATTTCAACAGTTAGCGGCATACATATCCATGAACGAAGATGAACATTGCCGTCATAATAACGGTACGTGTCAAAGCCCTCAACATTTCTGCCGAAATACTTTTCTATAGCTGTTCTGAGCTCTTTTTGTTCCTGAAGCCATTGCGCCTTATGAGCCGAATCAGCCACAGCATCGGCAAGAATTGCCGCATTTCCGAGTGCATCATATGTTATGCAGGAGGTAAACAGATTTGCATCACCCGATTCAAACCTGTTTTCAAGTTCATCGGAATCACTTGCAATAATACCGTCTGCCGTTTTGCGTGAAAGAGCAAAATCAAGGCACCACACAAGATTATCCCAAAAACGCCTAACAAGCTCTTCATCACTCATTTCAAGAAGAAATCTTGAAATACCATAGGCATACATCTCGCCGTCACCCCTGTCACCGGCACCGTTCCAATAATCTGTGCCCTCACAAATGATGCTGGTTACAAGAGCTCTTTTTTCCTTCATCGGCTTATCTGATTTGTCCATATAAGCCTCGTAAAGCGAATAACAGTTAATACACTGCTCTATGCCTGCTGCATATCCTGAAAACGGAAAGAACGGATTGGCATACTCGCGCTGGTCATTCGTCCACAACGCTGCATAATAATTACCCCCGCCGGGTGCATGCATTAAACCGTTTTTAGTTTTGAAAATGCTTTCACTGCCCCTTAAAATGCAATGTGAAAATTGCGCATTCAGCTCCTTAACAGGTGTTTCAAGGCGAAGTGAACTGAACATTTTATCAATGAAATTCCTTCTTTCTGCAATCTCATCTGCTATGGAAAACTCCGCAGGCTCTGTTTTCTGAAAGGCATAATAAACACAGTAAAGCTGTCTTACATCTCCGCCTTTTAATGTAAATTCTCGGCTTACAGATGAGTATTTTCTGAAAACATCATCAAAAGCAGGTACACATTTTGCCGTAATTTTACTGCCTACACAAAAATAAGAATTAAGGCCTTTTTCAAACGGCTTGCCTGCAATATTAACATTACAGCTTTCATTGCTGTTATTGCATACCGTTATAATTTCAATAAGTGCAGGCTGATTAACGGCAGGCAGAAATTCACGTGTAATGCTTACAGGTGTATCGGTTGATGAGCTGATTTTCAGATTGCCTTTAATTTTGATTTCCTTCGGATATTCCGAAACAAACCTGTGGTTTACCTTTATCACAGCAGGTGATGCACCGAAATTATAGCTGAAGGAGGATTGAGTAACATTCGGCTGAACACGCAAAGTCGGCACAACAAGATGCTTCATAAGCCTTAGTTTTCCTCTATTATCCTTGCCGTAGCTGATAATTGACGAAGCATAAAAACCTGCCATTTCAATATGGTCTGCACAGGCACAGCTTTCATCACCGATATTCCAGACGACCTCATTGTTATCATTCAGAAATCTTTTTCTCGGAATATTCAAGTCCGATGCTTTCGGTCTTGCCCAGGAGGCAAAACTTGCAGGACATAATACGGCAGAAAACAATTCATAAATTTTATTACTCATATCAGTCCACCTGAGTTCCTGCACGCTCCTTTAATTCCTCAATAATCTTCTTATGATCCTTTTCCTTAAGATTATAGAAGAACATGGGAACAACGCAAATCACACAGCTTATTATCGTTGTAATAATTAAAATATTGAATATAGGCGTTCTTACCGATGCATCATAAAGCACGGTGTAATCGTCCTTGAGTCCGTAATGCTCATAGAAATACGGAAGAATAAGATTGGTGAACATACCCGCAACAGTTGTAATCATAGCACCGAACTGCGTTATAAAGCCTTCCAGACGAACACCTGTTTTCCACTGCTGATAATCAAAAATTTCAGCCGTCATTGAGGAGGTTACAACAGCATCTCCGCCCATCATAAGCGTTGCAAGATAAAGACATACAAAGAAAACAACTGTTGAATCCATTGTAAACAGCATCAGTGCCGAAAGAACTGCACGCAAAAGATTTGTCCATACAAGAATATTTCTTTTTCCTATCTTCTTGGCAAGAACAGGTGCCAGCAGCATAAGCGGTACAGACGCTGTTCCTATAACCGTATTCATAATTCCAAGCATCTTTTCATTCTGTATCTGATAAACACAATACCACGCAAGAATGGAGCCTATACCATACTTTAAACCGCTTAATACCGAATAAAAATTTATAAGCCAGAAATATTTATTCTTTGCAACCTGCTTTATTCCTGTACTGAATTTAACTTTAGCAACATAATCCTTGGGCACAACTATCTTTTCTTCTGTACCCTTAAAGGTAATGAGGCTGAGAATTATACCTAATATTGAAAAGACGGGAAAGAATATACGATATGTTCTGAAATCAGTCATTCCGCCTGTAAGGCCTGCAAGAATAGGAAGAAACAGATTGATGATTGACGGACCCAAGCTGTAAATAAACATACTTACGGATAAAAGAGATGTTCTTTCATCTCCGTTTGGTGTAAGCACCTGTGCCAAACTTGTGAAAGCCTGTGAATACAATGCTTGGAAAATCATCAAAAACGCATATGTAACACCGATAAATACAACCTTGGTCCAGTAATTTATATCATTCGGAATAAATGCCATGCCGCAAAGTAAAATTGCAGTAGGCAAACCTGTATACAAAAGATACGGACGGAATTTACCATACTTCGTATTCGTGTTATCAATCAGCATACTGATAAACGGAGTTTTTATAAGATTCAAAATTCCCATTATCAGATTGAGATACGCAAGGTGTGTTGGCTTAATGCCGAATGCCGAGCCTATAAGCAGACAGTTTGCAGACAGTGCTACATAGCCGAAAAGTGAGTTTATTGTGTTAACACCTATACCGCCTACACTGTAAGCCGCAAATTCACCATATGAGATATACTTACCCTCTGCCGGCTTTTTCCAATGGCTTTTCACTTCTTTGATAATAGCCGAAAGATTAATTTTAGCCATATTTAATTTCCCCTTTTAATTAAAAATTTTTCCGTTTTTCACATTAAAAACAATCTCTTTCTTATCATCACCTGATATATAAGTTATCTTTATTATATCTTTTTTTATGTATTCCGCAAATAATATCTTCTCCCTTTCCGAATTAAAAATTTCATCAATAATTTTGTTTTGTTCATCTGTATATTCCGAAACGTCATCTGAGCAGAACAAAAGATTTCCGAACATTGAATTTATTTTTGCAATAAGCTGTCTTTTTTTTAAATCAATACCGATATTATGATTTCTTAAAAGAAAAACATCTGGGTCATTAAGAAATGCACGCCCGTCTAAATGTCTTCTAAAAACAGTTGATTCTACGGCATTCGGTGTCGACTTGTTTTCACGTCCGTCAAATCGGCCCTGCTTCCACTCTAAGCTTATATCTGCGCCTATTCTGCAAAAATCCGTGTTGCCGAAAGCCGGCATCATGGGAACTCCGCACGAAAGCAATAGTTTTTCACCGCTCAATCGTCTTACTAATTCCATGGCATCACACATAATCTCTCCCCTTGTTCTGTTGTGAATGGGAATAACCGCAGCCGCATACAGAAAATCCAATTTAAGCATATCAAAGCCCCAATCATACAAAACTGTATGAAAAAGTTTTTCCAGATAAGCAACCGCCTGCGGATTATAAATATCCAGTGCATAAAAGCTTCCCCAATTGGGTCCGGCAAGATATGGTTTCCCGTTTTCATCCTTAACAAACCAATCAGAATGATTTTTAAAAAGCTGCGAATTTTTCTGTGCCGAAAACGGTGCAAGCCACAAG
>CAJTMQ010000036.1 GCA_910577215.1 uncultured Eubacterium sp.
CAATAAAAAAGCCGCTGAAAATCAGCGGCCTAATTTTTATATTTAATTAAAGCAGACCGTCCCAGGTGTCAACCTCTTTTGCTTTCATTTCTTCCTCATCAAACCAATGCTGTGTTACGGATTTGCTTTCTGTGAAGAAGCGGTAAGCATCTTTTCCGAGGCAATGTAAATCGCCGAAGAAGCTTTGCTTATGACCGCTGAACGGAATAAAGCCAACAGGAACAGGAATACCAACATTGATACCAACCTGACCGCCGTCAGTATAGCGTGCAAACTGGCGAGCATAGTAGCCGCTCTGTGTGTAAATAACAGAGCCGTTAGCATATGGGCTTGCATTCATAATGGCAAGACCTTCGTCAAAGTCCTTGCATCTCTTAACACAAAGAACAGGACCGAACACTTCATCTCTGCCGATAGTCATATCTTCGGTAACATGATCAAAAATTGTAGGACCTACAAAGTAGCCGTTTTCATAGCCCTCAGGAACCTTTGGATTTCTTCCGTCAAGCACAAGTGTTGCACCCTCGTCAACACCCTTCTGAATGTCTGCAACAACGGCATCATAATGCTTTTTGTATGTAAGAGGACCTAAACGTGAGTTTTTGTCCCAAGAAGGACCGCAGTTAACATTCATAGCCTGCTTTTTCAGCTCTGCAACAAATTTATCTGCAATTGAGTCCTGAACAACGCAGCAGGAAAGTGCCATACATCTTTGACCTGCACAGCCGTATGCAGAGTTTATAACGCCTGCAACAGTTCTTTCAAGTGCACAGTCCTCAAGAATAAGAGCGTGGTTTTTAGCCTGGCAGAGAGCCTGACATCTTTTGCCTGATGCAGCGGCCTTTTCATATATTTTAAGACCTACAGGCGTAGAGCCTACAAAGGTAATGCCCTTAACATCAGGATGCTCAAGAATTGTATTGATTTCATTTCTTGAACAGGTAACGATATTGATTACACCGTCCGGAATGCCTGCTTCCTTATAAATTTCACCGATTCTCATAGCAGTCCTTGGTGTGAGGGAAGCAGCCTTAAGCACCATTGTGTTGCCGCATGCAAGACAAACCGGAGCCATCCAGCCGAAAGGAATCATAGCAGGGAAGTTAACAGGAACAATTCCTGCAAATACACCCATAGGCTCACGGTATTTAACTGTGTCAAAGCCTGTTGAAGCATCCATAAGGCTTTCACCCATCATAAGTGACGGTGCCTGAAGAGCAAGCTCTGTGCCTTCAAGTGCTTTACCTACATCACCTTCAGCCTCTGCCCATACTTTGCCGTTTTCTTCGCAGACAAGCATTGTAAGCTCATCATTGTACTTTATAAGAAGCTCGCGAACTTTAAAAAGAATCTGTGTTCTTTTTCTTGCCGGAGTTGCTCTCCATGAAGGGTAAGCAGCCTTTGCTGCCTCAATAGCTTCAAGCACCTCATCATTTGTACAACAGGGTGCCTGACCTGTGATTTCACCTGTTGACGGGTTGTGAAGATCATACCAAACCTCTGTTTGGGAATCTTTAAATTCGCCGTTAACAAAATATTTAAGCTTTTCCATAAATATTTACCTCTCTTGAAAAATCATCATAAATATTTTAGCACTTTATTTTATTAAAAACAACTGTTTTAAATGCTGATTTTAATTCACCTAAACTGTGCAATTTACATAAGATAATCAGAGGTGTAATTATGACTCTTGCAGATATGAAAGAAAATGAGCGCGGTATTATTTCATACATAAGCAAAGATTGTGAAATAAAGCGACGCCTTTTTGATATGGGATTTATAAAGGGAAATGAAATAAGCTGTGTGCGAAGAAATCCGCTTGGCTCTCCGATTGCATTCAATGTTGAGGGCTCGGTTATTGCAATAAGAAAACCTGATGCTGAAAAGGTGGGAGTGGTTTTATGAATAAAGTAAGAAAAATAGCCCTTGCAGGCAATCCGAATGTGGGTAAAAGCACTGTGTTTAATGAGCTTACCGGCAGCAATCAGCATACCGGCAACTGGACGGGTAAAACCGTGGATATTGCTGAGGGCAGCTACTACTATAAATTTAATGACTATAAGCTGTATGATTTGCCGGGAACATACAGCCTTGTAATCTCCTCTAAAGAAGAGGAGGTTGCAAGGGATTTTATAGAAGCACTTGATTATGAGTGTATCGTTTGTGTTGTTGATGCAACCAACCTTGAAAGAAACCTTAATCTTGTTCTTCAGATTTGTGAAATAACAGATAAAATTGTAGTTATGCTTAATCTGTGTGACGAGGCAAAGAAAAGGAATATTCAGATAGACAGCGAGCAGCTTTCCGAAATGCTTGGTGTTCCCGTTGTTGAAGCAACGGCAAGAAGCGGAAGAGGAATAAACCATCTTCTTGAAGCCGTGCATAATGTTGTAACGGGTGCGATTGCTCCGAAGCCTGTAAGGATTACATATATAAGCCCAATTGAGCAGGCAATCGGTGTTCTTGAAAGAGCAGGAATGGAGCGTTATCAGGCATTAAGAGTTTTAGAGCAGGGAATAGAGCCTGATTCTCTTAAAGAAAAGAATGCATATTTAAAAGCAGTTAATATTCTTGAAAGGTTCAATGTAAGCGGTGATCATTTTATTGAAAGCAGAACGCTGACTGTTTTCCAGAAATCCGATTTAATCAGTCAGACCGTTTCAAAATCAATGCCGTCAAAGGCAGAACGAAGAGAAAAACAGCTTGATAAAATTTTAATGGGAAAATATACGGCACTTCCGTCTATGCTGATTATATTCGGCATAGTTTTATGGATTACGATTGCCGGATCCAACTATCCGTCTGATTTTCTCAGAGATGTATTTGATAAATTTGAGATATGGCTTGCAGGTGCATTTTCGGATATTGGAATTCCTCAGATAATAATAAGCCTTGTGGTTAACGGCGTTCTGCGTGTGCTGCTCTGGGTTGTTGCCGTAATGCTTCCGCCAATGGCGATATTTTTCCCTCTTTTTGCAATACTTGAGGATTTCGGGGCTCTGCCGAGAGTTGCTTTTAATCTTGATCCGTGCTTCAAATCCTGCGGTGCGTGCGGAAAGCAGGCACTCACAACTTGTATGGGGTATGGCTGTAATGCGGTTGGTGTAACAGGTGCCCGAATCATTGATTCGCCGCGTGAACGCAAAATTGCAATCATAACAAACAGTCTATCCCCCTGTAACGGCAGATTCCCATTGCTTATAGCAATTATTGCAATGTTTTTTACTAAAAGCACGGTGTTATCCGCAATGATACTGCTTACGTTTGTTGCAGTTTCTATGGCAATGACCCTGCTTTCATCGCAAATACTTACGAAAACAGTTCTGAAGGGTGATACCTCGTCCTTTGTTCTCGAGCTTCCGCCTTACAGAAAACCGCAGTATTTAAAAATAATATGGCAGACCGTAAAGGAAAAGGTTTTCTTTGTTCTTTTGCGTGCGGTTGCGGTTGCAGCACCTGCGGGCTTGGTTATCTGGATACTTGCCAATATTCAGATAGGGGATACAATGCTGCTCAATAAAATAGCAGATTTTCTTAATCCGATCGGTAACATAATGGGTATGGACGGCGTGATACTTCTTGGATTTATTCTTGGTTTTCCTGCAAATGAAATTGTTATTCCGATTATATTAATGGCTTATCTTTCCACAGGTGAGCTTGGAGATTATTCATCACTTGAAAGTCTTAAAACAATTCTTACGGATAACGGATGGACAGTTACCACTGCAATCTGTACCTGTATATTCTCTATGTTCCATTTCCCTTGTTCAACAACGCTTTTAACAATATGGAAAGAAACAAAAAGTGTGAAATGGACCGCAATGTCTGTTCTGCTTCCGCTTGCACTCGGCACAATATTGTGTATATTAATCAATATTATTTTTTAGTTCCCGGTGAAAAAGACTGTGAGTATAGAAAAACTCATAGTCTTTTTTATTTTAATTATAATTTGAATAAATAATTTGATAAAAAAACATAGTAAACTGTTGATTTTGCACAAGCAGACATTATATAATTAAATATACAGGAAACAGAAAAAAATTTTGTTAGCATATTAATCTAAGATATTGTATACGGCAAATTCCCATCACACCTTGTTAAGCTACAACAGGGAGACGTGGTTTTACATATCTGTGTGTAGCAGGAAGGCTGTGGGAAACAATGAAAAATTATATTACTAAAAGTGAAAAGATTAATTACTGTGTAGGTTTATCAGGGCAGAACCTTGTTTATTCGTTGATTGGTGCATCCTTTTTTACATATTTTATGACGGATATTGCACTGTTTCCTGCGATTATAGTATCGGCACTTTTAATTGTGATGAAAGTGTGGGATGGTATTAATGACCCTGTTGTAGGCTCGTTTATTGATAAGCACACCTTTAAGAACGGTGAAAAAATGAGACCGTTTTTAAGATATACACCTCTTCCCGTAGGTGTATTCTCGGTGTTGCTTTTCCTTGTTTTCTCAACTGAAGAAAATTTGCTGTGGCTCAGAGTGGCATACTTTATAATTATGTATATCTGCTGGGATTTATCCTACACCGTTCAGGATGTTTCCATCTGGGGAATAACCGCAATGGTTACACCGAATGCAGATGAGAGGGATAAATTTGTTCAGTGGGCACGCACAATCGGCTCAGTTGTTTATGCCGTTTTCAGCACAATGATTCCTATGGTGCTTGAAATGGTTGTCAACGCAACAGGGCAGTCCTGGCAGCTTATAACACTTGTTTTTGCAATTATCTTCGGTCTTGGCGGAGCAATGATTTCCAAGAGGGCAGACAGAACACAGGAAAGAATCCGTGTTGTTCAGGAAACAAAGCAGGAAAGCCTTGTTGAAAGCTTTTCTCTTCTGTTCAAAAACAGGATTTTGATGCTTGTAACGCTTGCAAATCTTATAGGTGCTTTAGGTTTTGGCATAAATCTTGTTACATATTTCTTTAAATATGAAATTCCCTCTGATTTCCTTGGTAACGGAATTATCGGCGCACTCGGTCTTTCCACATTATATTATGCAATAACAGGTGCTCCTGCCTTCATCGGTATGGTTTTTGCAGATAAAATGAAAAAGCTTTTCGGCAACAGCTATATCAATGTGCTTATCTTTATGCAATTGTTTAACTGTGCTTTAAGAGTTGTTGCGTTTATGGTTGGCTTTGAGGGCAAAAAGCTCTGGCTTTCAATGATTATTATGGGTATTGCTTCTATTCCTACGGGTGCAAGCAGTATCGCGCAGACCTCTCTTTTCTGCGACGGTATTGATTACACGGAATGGAAAACAGGTAAAAGAACAGAGGGAATTACATTCTCAATGCAAACCTCATTTACCAAGATTTCAAGCGGTATAACGGCAGGGCTTGCAACACTCGCCCTTTCACTCCTTAAATATAATGCTATAGACAGTGCAGAGGTTTATATCGGCACGCAGTCTGCAGCGTTTGATAAATGGATATGGCCGCTTGTTGTGCTTACCCCTGCGGTAGCAAGCATTCTCTATATTATTCCTCTTCTATTTGTAAGATATGGTCCTAAAGAAAGAGCAAAGGTATCGGCAGATTTAATTGCAAGAAGAGCACAGGCGGAAGAATCAGACACATCAGTTAATAATAATTAGACAACAGAAAACAAAACCCCGGCTTGTGTCAAGCCGGGGTTGAATGATATATATGGTTGTCTTTGATGAACCATTGCACTTGTTACTTTAGTTGCTTTCACATCCTCAATACCATATTTTAGTTATTTCCTTGCTTAATTTCTCTTTATGTAGTATGATGAAAACAGGTAATAAAAAGCCATACTGTGGAGGTGGTATTTATGGCACAGAAGAGTGCTTTAACCAAAAAGAAGAAAACAGGCTATGCTTTCGGTATTTTCACCGAATCCCTTATTTATAATATGTTTTACACATATTACTTAACCTTCCTTAATGAAATTGTTGGAATTCAGCCAAAATACAGCTCTGTAATTATTTTCATTTCCATTGCATGGGATGCAGTAACAGACCCGATGATAGGAAATTATACTGACAGGGTAGGCGTTGATAAACGCAAGGTTATGAAAAAGGCTTTACTTCCTCTTGGTATAATATTTATAGTTGCGTGGACAAATATCGGAGCAGGACTTGATTCTCAGCTTTTAAAAATACTGCTTTACACAGTTATTTCAATGGCAATATGGGTGTTCTATACTATGTATACCATTCCTTATTATGCCGTTGTTGCTGAAATCACGGAGGATTATGACGAAAGAACACAGATTCGCTCTTTTTCATCCCTTCTGAATGCGATGGCTGTTGGGCTTGGAAATATTCTTCCCGCACTTGTGCCTACGGTTGCAGTACTGCTTACGGAAAGATATGAAAGCAACGCATATGCCGTTATAGCTGCTGTTATCAGCATTATGGCAATACTGCTTGGCTTTGTATGCTGCAAGTCCTTAAACGGTGTTTATGAGCCGAAAAAGATTATTGCAGGTGAGCCTGTTAAGAAAACAACACTTAAAGGCACAATGAAATCCTTTGGAGAAATATTAAGGCTGAAGCCTGCAAAATATTTTCTTTTGTTTGTATTTTTCTTTCTTGCTGCATCTTCTATGATTCAGGCAAATCTAACCTATATGGTTATAGATTGTATCGGCATGGATTATGATACGGGAATCGTTTTTGTTATTCTCTCTCTTGTAATCTCTATGGCTGTTGTTGTGCCGATTGTTGAAGCGGTTGCCAAGAAGAAGGACAGACGCTTTGCCGCAATTCTTTTCCTTTCATTAGCCACAGCGGGTGAAGTTATTCTTAAATTGGTTGGTCTTGATGCCGAAATCGGCGGCTTCAGAATTATGTGCATAATCAGCCCCTGTGTGCTTGGCTTGGGTGTGGGCACATTCTGGACCTTGTTTTACTCAATGGGCTATGACCTTGTTGAGCTTGATGAATTCAAAACAGGCGAAAGAAGAGAGTCAACAATTACGGCTCTTCCGCAGCTTATTCAGAAATTCGGCTCGGCCTTCGGTATTTTAATGGCAGGTCAGCTTCTGTCACTTTACGGCTATGATTCCTCTGCCGATGCAGCAGGCTCTGAATCACTGATAAAGGTTGTAACCGATACAAAGATTGTTAACGGAATGGAAAATATTTCAACAATAATTCCTGCCGTACTTCTGTTTGTTTCGGTTATCTGTGCAATTCTTTATCCTATGACAAGAGGCAGAGTAAACGCTCTTATGGCACAGCTTAAGAAAAAACGAAACGGAGTAGATTATTCAACTGACGGCTTTGAAAAGTTATTATAAGGAAAATCATTCCCAAATCAAAAAGATTTGGGAATATTTTTTGGTTTCGCAACCGTAAATTTACATTTTGAAAACTGATTTTTGATTATTACAATATTTATGTGTATAAGTTCATTCAATAATGTTAAAGCAGAGTTGACAATCTGCAGAACAGTATTTCATATCTGCAAAGCATAACGGAAAGCTGGGGAAGAGGTGACAACTATAATGATAATTATTATGATGTCAGTGTGAATGCGGTTAAATTTTATCCGATAATCTTTTAATATTTTATATAAACGCTCATTTCATTTTCTCCTCTGTTTGCCCAGCGGTAATAGGGGAGAAATTTTAGTTTTACAAGCGTTTCTTCTGTTTCACTGTATTCGTAATAAAGCCTGTTGCTGTCTTCTTTTTCTCTGTAGCCGTTTGCCGTTATAAATTCACCGTCAAGGTTGAATTTCGGATTGCGTGCCAGCCTTAAAAGATGAAGATTACTGCCGTTGTCCTTTTCCTCAATGCAGTAAACAATCGGTCCTCTCATAACAGCAACCTTACCGATATTTTCCCTTACATTTGAATTGCATTTTATAATCTTTATTTCAGGATTGAATTCGGCGGTAAGTGTTTCATCACCATTTATATCAAAGTAAGCATAGCCCTTTCTGATATACGGGTTTTCCTTGCTGAATTTAAAATGATTACTCCAGAACGGAATTCTGAGAGCGAGTGTGAAAGGCGTTTTTGCCTTTATTTTAAATTCAACTCTGCCGCTGTTCAGATAATCTGAATGTATTTCAATTTCTGCTTTATCGGTTGAAGTCCTTGCACTTTGGTATAGATTAATAAACAGTGTGCCCTCGTTTTCTGTAAAGCAGTATTCACCGTAATCGGAAATGAGCCTTGCAAGGTTCGGCGGGCAGCAGGCACAGTCAAACCATTTTTGCCTTACAGGCTTAACGTGACTTTTGCGTGAATCATATTTGCAGGCGGTCGGATGTACTTCAAGCGGATTAACATAAAAGAAAGACTTGCCGTCCTCCGCCATACCGGAAAGTATACCGTTATAAAGGCAGCGTTCCATTATATCTGCATATTTGGAATTGAAATCTGCCTGAAGCATTCTTCTTGCAAAGAAAACAAGACCTATTGATGCACAGGTTTCTGCATATGCAAGGTCATTCGGCAAATCGTATGCAAAGGTAAAGGCCTCGCCGTCCTTGGTAGAACCTATTCCGCCGGTTATATACATTTTTTTATTTGCTATGTCATCAAAAAGCGTTTCGCAGGCTTTAAAAAGTGATTCGTTATCAGTAAGCCTTGCAACGTCCGCCATACCGCTGTACAGATAAACGCCTCTTACTGCATGACCGACTGCCTGATTCTGCTCCCATACAGGCAGGTGAGCCTGATTGTAAATATAATCAATTTTATTACTGTTTTTAATCCCACGCTCTATGTCGAAATAATAGGGTCTTGTACCTCTACGTTCAATAAAGAGTTTGGCAGTATTTAAGTAACGCTCATTTCCGGTTGTTTCATAAAGCTTTACAAGTGCCATTTCAGCTATTTCATGACCGCCGTAACCCTTTTTTCCGTTTTCTCCGAAAACATCACATATTAAATCCGCAAAGCGGCAAACGGCATTCAGCAGCTTATTTTTGCCTGTGGTATTGTAATATGCCGTTGCCGCCTCGGCAAGATGACCGAAGCAGTACAGCTCGTGGTGATCTCTTAAATTTGTAAACGCCTTGTCAGGATTGTTTATTGTGTAAAATGAATCCAGATATCCGTTTTCAGCCTGTGCACTGCATATTAAATCTATTGCGCTGTCTGCAAGACTTTCAAGCTCTGTGTCAGGTGTGTTCTGCAGTGAATATGCAACGGCTTCAATCCATTTTGCAGGGTCTGAATCCTGGAATACCCATCCTAAAAATGAATTTTTATCTGCGTTTTCAGGTGTGTAATGCCATTTGTCTGTAGGAAATACAGGTGTTTTTTCACCGCGTTTGCGTTTGCTTAAAACCTCTGCAGCAAGGCGTAGATTTCTGAGCGAATAGCTTGACTCCGCATTTTCAATTTTATCATTGAGAGCCTGCCACTGATACGGGATAACCTCTTTTCGCACAAGCTCTATTTTGTTTATCCAGAATGAATCTGTAATTTCAACATTTTTGTTTGAAACGGGAATAGATTTCTCCATAGCATTACCTCCGTATGCAATGATTATAATAGAAGCGGGCGGAAAAGTAAACCCTTTACCGCCTGTCTTTTATGCAGCAATATCTAAGCCGTTAAGGTTTATTCCTTTAAGCTCGTTTTGCCTTTCTGATACTCGTCTGTTGTGTCTTTCACGTAATTCACGTTCCTTTTTCTTTTTTTCGCATCTTGATTCCTTGATAAGAAAAAAGGCAGAAAATATAGCAAAATAAGTTATTATTTCTGCAACAAATAAAATTCTCATCTGCATTCCTGTTAAGTTCGTGAAAAGATGAAAGGGAAGTGCCAGAGCACCGTAGCCGACAATAATTGCCGCCGCTGATATTATGAGTGTGCTTATTACTTTTTTCATTTTGAATTCCTCCTTGAATTTCTTTACAAGTTTATTTTATCAAAAGGAATTCTGTTTTCAATAGCTCTAAGGCTATATGTACAATTTATTGGACATATAGGGCAAGATTTTTTCAAATTAATGCTTTTTTTAAAGCAGAAACAGCAGGGGTGAACATATTCTGCGGCACTGCCCCGGTGTTAAAAACAACTTTGATTTTATTATTTTCATAGCTTTCAACCGAAACGGCTATACCGTTTCTTTCAAATTCTTCAACATCCTTTGAAAATTCAATGCTCATAATAACTTGCAGTGCATTTTCACTTATTTCAATTTCCGCGTCTTTGAATTCATTTGAAAGCAAAGCGGCAAAGACCTTTGCCTTAGAGGTGTAAAATCTTCTTGTTTTTCTTATTTGGGCTTTCAGGTGTCCGTCCCTGATATACTGGCATAATGCAATCTGTTCTGTTTTTCCTGCTGTCTGGTTGTATTTATATATATTGCTTTTGTATTTTTGAGCAAGCTCTTCGGTAAGTACCATAAAGCTTATTCGTATAGACGGCAGAAGAAGGCTTGAAAACGAGCCCATATAAACCACATTGCTTCCGCCTGCAAGTGCATGAAGCGAGGGCGTGGGCATACTGTTATACTGAAAGTCACTTTCATAATCGTCCTCAATGATAAGACTGTTGCTTTTGGCAGAATGTTTAACAAGCTCTATTCTTCGTTTATTCGGCATAACATCACCAAGCTTTGTCATATGCGACGGCGAAACATAGATTATTTTTGCATCCTTGTATCTGTACTTTATCTCAAAGCCGTAATCCTCAAACAGGCTTGCCCCCTGAACAAAACTTTTATCGGGGAATGAAACATCGTATTTTTCATCTATAAGTGAGCATAAAATGCTCAGCAGGCTCTGTACTCCCGCACCTATTACAATTCTGTTAGGCGAGGTTACAACATTTCTCTTTTCTCTTATATAATCTGAAAGTACTTCTCTTAATTCATATTCACCCTGAGCCTCACTGTAGCTGAGCAGTCTGTCATCCTGCCGCAGGGCATTTTTCATATATCTGCGCCACAAATCAAATTCAAAGCTTTCTTTGTCAGCACTGCCGCTTTTAAAATCATATACAATATTATTTATGCTGCTTCTGTTTTCAGTTTCAATATGTTTTGCGGCTTGGTAAGAAACATAATATCCGCTCTGCGGCTCGCTTATTATAAAACCATCTGCCGCAAGAGCAAAGTAGGCATTCTGAACAGTTGTGCGGCTTACTCCGTATAGTATTGCTGCTTTTCTTACAGACGGCAGTCTTGCCCCGGAAATGAGTTGACCGCTTATGATTTCTTTTCTTATTTTATTATAAAGTTCATCATATTTGCTCATAAAACTGTACCTTAAAAAATAATTGTAATTAGTGCCGATAATATTATATACTATTATCAATGATTAATCAATAAGGAATTGAATTCAATGAAAAAGTGTGCACTTATCAATGATCTTTCGGGGTTTGGAAAATGCTCTCTCGGTGTGGGAATACCAATCATATCCGTTTTAGGGGCGGAGGCTCATCCGCTGCCTACAGCAGTGCTTTCCAATCAAACAGGCTACAGCAGCTTTGCAAAGGTTGATTTAACTGAATATTTAACACCGTTTTTTAATGAATGGAATAAACTCGGCATATCGTTTGACGGTATTTTAACAGGCTACTTTTCAGACGAAAAGCAGATTGATGCCGTTCTGGAATTTACCAAGAAGGCAGATGCTCTGCTCCTTGTGGATCCCGTTATGGGCGACTCGGGTCAGCGTTACAAGGGCTTTTCGGATTCGCTGTGCAGTAAGGTTAAGCAACTTGCATTATCGGCAGATATTGTTACGCCGAATTTAACCGAGCTTTATCTTTTAACAGGAGAGCAAGATATTAAAAAGGGTGCTGACATTCTGCTTGAAAGCGGTATAAAGGCAGTTGTTGTAACCGGTATAAACAAGAATAATGAAATAGGAAATGCGGTTTTTGAAAAGGGAAGAAGCGAAGAATACTTTGCCCATTATTCAGAGGGCAGCTTTTCCGGAACAGGCGATATGCTTTCTTCTATCGTTATGGGTAAGCTGCTTTCAGGCAGTGATGTGTTTGATGCTGTTAAAACCGCAACGTATTTCATTTCTTTTGTAATCAAAAATTCCGATGTTCATAACCGAAACGACGGTGTTGATTTTGAAAAATATTTATATAGGTTAGGACTTGAGCAAAATGAAAACCAAGAAAAAAAATAAAGTTATATTAATAACAACAACAGCACTTTTTACTGCACTTGTTACAGTAGGCACAACAGTTATTCAGATTCCTGTTGCAGGTAAGGGCTACACACATTTCGGTGATTCAATGATTTACCTTGCGGCGTGTATTCTTCCGGGACCTTGCTCCGTTTTTGCAGCTTCGGTTGGTGCGGCACTTGCGGATTTGCTTACAGGCTATGCACTTTATGCACCTGCAACATTTATTATAAAAGCGTTGAATGCGGTTCCGTTTATATTAATGCGTATTTACTTGAAAAGAAAAAATAAAGATGATAAAATACTGAATTGGCAGATAATTCTTATGCTTATACCAACAACGCTTGTTACAATGTTCGGCTATATGATTGCAGACTGTATTCTTGTTGGCGGAGAGGTTGCAATTATTTCTGCAATAACAGGCGGATGGGTTCAGCCCGGCGGCAGTGCAGTTGTTTTTGTTATTCTTGCTGCTGCACTTGACAGAATTGGTTTTAAAAGTAAAATTAAAAAACAATTATAAGGAGAATAGTGTGAAAATTACACTATTTAAATTATATAGTCCTCAAAATTTGCCTGTGGCATAATTTTGAGATGGCCAAATTCCCACTATATGCCTTGTCCGGCTACAACAAGGCGTATTAATAATTCTCAATGAACTATTTGTAGCCGGAAAGGCTATGGAAATTTATATGAAAACAGATATAGTATACAGATTAGGTGACGGTGTTTATCTTAACATCACAAATAAATGCCCGTGCAGATGTGCATTCTGTATCCGCTCGCAGGGCGAAGCAGTAGGGGATGCCGAAAGGCTTTGGTTTGAAACAGAGCCATCTGTTGATGAAATAAAAAAAGCAATTGATGACTTTGATTTTACAGGTGTTGACGAGGTTGTTTTCTGCGGCTACGGTGAGCCTACCAATGCCTATGATAATTTGATTGCAACTGCAAAATACATAAGGAAAACACATCCTGATATGCGAATACGCCTTAACACAAACGGACTGTCTGATTTAATTAATGAAAAGCCTACCGCTGAGGAGTTGTGCTCCGTGCTTGACAGTATATCTGTTTCTCTTAATGATACGGATTCCGAGAAGTACGATAAAATTACAAGAAACATATATCCGGGTATTGCCTTTGATGCAATGCTTGATTTTACAAGAGAATGTGTAAAATACTGTGATGATGTAAGAATGACGGTTGTGGATGTTATTCCTCAGGAGGATATAGAGAAATCAAGAATTATATGTGAAAGCTGCGGAGCTAAATTCCGTGTTCGTTCCTTTTCAAAAGGGCAATAATAGCAAAAAAAGAAGCTGATTTGAATTAATCAGCTTCTTTTTTTATTCAATTTATTTTAAAACAACAGTAACAACTGATTGAGAAGGAACATTTACCGTGTTTTCATTTATTTCTGTTTTTTCAATGTTTCTTGTTTCATCGGTGGTGTAAACATCAAGATTGTTATAGCTTATATGATTCAGATTTGTTGTTGAATCATTTTCCGATGCATTTACATAAACAATAACCGTACTGCCGTCCGTATTTTTAAAAGCACAGCTTGAAAGATTTTCTGTTCCCGATGTGCAGGCAATTCTTACGGCACCCTCATTTATAAACTTGGAAAAATTACCGAGGCACCATAATCGTTTTGATGTCTGAATATCCGAATGGTCTTCTTCATTAAGATAAACAAGTCCGTCCGTATAAACTCCGAAAGAGCAGGCAGTCCACCAGTCCCATTCCCTGGCATTCAGAATTGTAAGGTCATCAACAATAACCTTTGCCATTGCAACACCGTATTCAATGCTCATACCGTTTGTGCCGCCCTCAGAGGCTGCGATTAAATTATAAACACCGGTGTTTTCATCATTAGTCATCTGGCAGTATTCGGTGCATACAACATCATAGTTTGAATACTTTTCCGAAAGAAATTCGGCCGCTTTTATTTTTGTTTCTGTATCTGACCAATAAGAATGCATACTTATTGTATCAAAGTAATTTCGCAAAGCTAAGTTCCTGAAAACGTATTTAGGGCCCTTTCCGAGTATACAGTCTATATAAGCGGCAGCCGTAGAGCCTTCACCCTCGGCTGCTCCCGATTCAAACATTGAAACCTTGCAGCCCTTTGCATCAACCTCGCTGTTTTTGAATCTCTTAACTATGGTGTTAAGCAGGGATGCCGCCTGCTGCTTTGTATAATAGCAGCCCTCCTGATTCATAGAGCAGCTTCCGTCATCATTATACCATGCACTCCATGCATACTGCGGCTCATTAATCGGTGAAATGTCCGTAACCTTATATCCCTGATTTAAAAAGTAATCTGCGGTATTATAGCAATAATCTGCAAATGCTTCATAGTTGGCTTTATCAAGATTGCTTTCCCATGGATCATTATCTTTTTTTGCAGAACCATATGCTTTTCCGTTTTTAGTAAGCAAAACAGGAGCACTGTTGCAGAAGAGTGTAACTCTTAAATCATCACCTGCAAGCTCTTTTGCCTGTGCAAGGGCATTTTGTGCATTGGCATCGGCAGTGAAATCATATGTACCGTCTGCGTTAAGGAAGCATTCTGTTCGGCTTCTTTCAACATATATATTTTCATCACCCACAGAGCCGGCACCAAGGTTGTATCTGTAAATATTAAGACCGATTCCGTCTTCTTTACTGTATAAAAGAGAGAGAATCTCCTTGCTGTTTTCCCAGCCGCCTGCATTTTTGCTCCACCAGCAGGCAGAAGCACCAAAACCGTTCATTGTCTGGTATGTTGCAGTTTCATCAATTACAGTTGCTCCTGCCGTGTTTTCCGAGGAAATGTTTGCTTCGGCTTCATTTACAGCTGCACTTTCAGGATAAACTCTTTTCCCCTCTATTCCGACAACTCCGAAAAGTATGTATATTCCTGAAGCAATTATAATTGCAAGTATAATTCCTGATATAATCAAAATGACGGTTCCTTTAACTGTTTTATTCATATGTTTTATCCTTTGCCGCTTATTTTAATTCAACCATTTCCTTAAAGGTTTTTGATGTTGCCTTAACAAGATCATCCGTTGATTTTATCAGTGTTTTTTCATAGCATTGGCTAATTGACTGAGAAAGACCTAAAATAATCATAAACAGAATGATTTGTTTCGGAGAATTGAATATGTAATCACTTAATCCGAAGAACAGAAGCAGCATAAGACTTGTGAACACACAGAAAACCAAATCAAATTTTTTGCCATTGTTTGCATTGATTTCAAGCAGCTTTCCGAAAGCACACAAAATGATTACAGCTAAAAGCACCAATCCGATAATACCAAGCTCTGCCCATATTTCAAAAACAAAGTTATGTGCGTGCGGTTTGTTAAGTTCGTATGATTCAAGAAGAAATACGCCTGTACTTTCGCAGCCGAAGCCAAGACCTCTGATAAACACATGAACATTACTTGTGATATAATCCCAAACGCTTTTCCATATTTCGATATGCGTTTCGGAGGAGCGTTTTGCGGCAATATAGTTCGGGCTGCTTGTGTAGTCGGGAATTGCCGTATTTCCTGCAACAACATCAGGCACAACAGTTGTTATTTTTCTGTTTTCGTTTGTAAATATGATTCCGTATCTTGTAAGGATGGACGGAACTATTATTCCTACAGTCGGAATAAAAATTGTTAGAAGCTCCTTCGCATGGCGTTTTGCCAGAACAATAAACATAAAAATCCATCCGACAAGAGCTATTACACAGCCTGCTCTTGTAAGTGTTGAGCTGATTCCTGCACTGATAAGCAAATTCATCAGGAAATAGAAAAATTTTTGCTTTGGATTTTTTGCATTTAAAAACAAATAGATTGAAATAGGATAGGCAACCACCATATATGTTGCAAGAAGGTTAGGGTTTGAATAAAAGCCGCTTGCCCGGTCAGAAAAAGTATTTGTTTTTATATTGAATGGAAGCCATGTATAAACAATTTCATCGAGCCTCTTGTAAAACGGAGTAACAAGCACAAATTTTTCGCTGATATATCCGAATTTATTAAGAAGCCGTGTGCATATCTGAATTGTTCCCGTAAGTCCGTTCAGTGCGGCACTCAGCGTTATCATCTTAAATATTTTATCAATCTTTTCTCTTGTGTTTGCAAGATTATAAATCATAACCTGCACAAGAAACATTCCCCACCATAAACCGGCAGAGCCAAGTGTATCAAGCTTGTTATCGGACCATAAGGCACTTACAAGTGCCAAACTCATAAAGGCAATTTCAAGCTTGCCGAGCGTTCCTACCTTGGCTTTTCTTCCTTCTCTTGTCCATTGGCGTTTAAACACGATAAAACCGAAAAACAGTATAAACGGACTTATATACTCGGGAAGTACAGGAAATAAAAATATAGTGGCAATAAGCCAGTACCAACCCGGATTGCTTTTGTATTTAACCTTAAGGGCATGAATCTTTTCTGCCATAATATATCCCTCACTTATTCACTAAATCATAATACTACAAATGATTTTTGTTTTCAATAGTGTTATATAATAATATTCTGTATATTAATAATTCTTTAAAAAACAGTTT
>CAJTMQ010000037.1:0-9622 GCA_910577215.1 uncultured Eubacterium sp.
ATTATATTAATATTTTTAAGAATTATATATTAACTATTCAGTTTTTACAAGAGTAAACGCGCCGTTTCTTAGTATTTGTACTAAATCATCATTATTTTTGATAGGTTTTTCAGTAATAATGCCACCTCTTGCAAGGTTTTCTTCCTTGTGAAAATCTGAGCCGGAAACCATCAGTTTTCCGCTTTGCTTTGCCCATTCAAAGGACTTATCATTTTCTTTTTTAGGACATTTTCCGTTATAAACCTCTATACCGTGAAGATATTTCAAACCGTGACGAACAATATACCAGCGATACGGATGCGCCTGATAAAGCAAAAAGCCATTTTCATCACAGAATTCCCTCATTTTATTTACGCCCTTCATCATCAGATTTCCTGCGTTATAAAGAAATTCCTCCGTAACACCGTAAATGAGATAATCATTGCCCGTTGCATAATGACGAAGCTCCATTCCAAGCAGCACGGTAAAATCATCACCCGCTGCCGCCTTCATTCTTCTGTAGCCCTCCAGATAAAAATCAATCTGCTTCTGAGGATTCCAGTTAGGTACAAAAGTCATAGGACTGTAATGATCTGTTACAACCAGTCCATTATACCCTTTTTCCTTATAAAGCTCAATTATTCTTTCCGGTTCAACTCTGCCGCAGCGTGATGTACAGCCTGTGTGGCAGTGCATTTCATAAATATAACTCATCAGTTTTTCTTAAGTCTAATAACATTCCAGCTAAAGGGCTTCATTGAAATTGTAAGGTCTGAGCCCTCCATAGACGGAAGAGGATTATTGTGCGGTTTTACATTAACGGCTTCAAAGGTGTTCTCATCCTTTTTATCATAGCCGTCCATAGAAATGAATTCAATCGGCTTATAACCGTCAAAATCCATAAGGTTAACATCAAGCACTGCATCCTCATCAAGACTTTTATTAACACAGAAAATTGCCATTTCTTCAGCTTCTTCATTAAAGGTTGCAATTGCTTCAAGATAAGGAACATCCGTAAATTCCCTGCAGTCATATTTAGGGCAGTCTATAAGCGGTAAAAGTGCCGAACCCCTGCCGTAATTTGAAAGATGCATAAACGGAAAAAAGATAGTCTGCTCAAAAATACCGCCGCCTGTTTTTGTAAAAATAGGAGCAATAACATTAACAAGCTGAGCAAGGCAGGCAACCTTGATTCTGTCACAATGACGAAGAAGCGTAATCATCATTGAGCCAACCATAAGTGCATCTTCAAAATTATAAATATCCTCAAGAAGATCCGGTGCTATACTCCATTTTTCAAAAGGAGCATTATTTGAATGATACCATACATTCCATTCATCAAAGGAGAGGTTAATTGTTTTCTTTGAACGCTTTTTTGCCTTAACATAATCGCAGGCACAGATAACGGAATAAATAAATTCATCAAGCTCAAGCGTTTTTGCAAGAAAGCTCTGAACATCGTCAGGCTTATTGTCATAATACTGATGAAGCGATACGTAATCAACACTGTCATAAGCAATATCAAGACTCTCAACCTCCCACTGACCGAAGGTTGCTGAATTTCTGCTTGATGAGCCGCACAAAACAGTTTCAATGCTTGGATCAGTCCACTTCATAACCTTGGATGCTTCAAGTGCAGTTCTGCCGTATTCAACAGCCGTTTTTGCACCCATCTGCCATCTTCCGTCCATCTCATTGCCAAGGCACCACAGCTTTATATTCCACGGGTCATCATAACCGTGAGCTTTTCTTAAATCTGCCCATGCTGAACCGCTTTTGTGATTGCAGTATTCAACAAGATTTCTTGCTTCATCTGCACCTCTTGTGCCAAGGTTAACAGCCATCATACATTCAGTATCTGCCTTTTTGCACCATTTCATAAATTCATTTGTACCGAAATAGTTAGGCTCTGTGGTACCCCATGCCAAATCAAGCCTTTTGGGCCTTTTTTCAACCGGACCTACACCATCCTCCCAATTATAGCCTGAAACAAAGTTTCCGCCCGGATAGCGAACAACAGGCACATTCAGCTTTTTAACCAAATCTATAACATCTGTTCTGAAGCCGTCTTCATCTGCAGTTGGATGATCCGGCTCATAGATACCGCCGTAAACAGCCCTTCCCAGATGCTCAATAAACGAGCCGTAAATTCGTTTATCAATATCGCCTATTCTGAATTCCTTTGCAAGAGTCATTTTAGCTTTCATATGTATCACCGCATTTTCTTATAAATTATTTACTACATATTATCACATATCAATTAGAAAATAAAGTAAAAATTACGATTAAAATTATCTTTTTGAAAATGGCTTTAATTCATCACTGAAACCCAACAAATAATCTGCCGAAACATTAAAACAGCTGCAATATATTTCTATTTCTTCGGGTGTAATCTGAGCCTGTCCGGTTTCTAATCTTGAAATCTTCTTCTGGCTCATATTAAATATTTTCCCAACTGTGTTTGATTCGTTTTAGGAACCATATCTTCTCTTAGTTCTTTACATCTTTCATACCAATTCATTATTTTACCCATTAATTTATTTTTCTTCAAAAAGAGGCTTTGGAAAATCTATAAAGCCAAGAATATATTCGGGTGAACAATTATAAAACAAACAAAGTTTCTCTAATTGATCAAGATGAAGTTCTCTTACTCCCGTTTCAATTCTGGAATACTGCTGCTGTTTTATTCCTAAAACCTCAGCTATATCCGTTTGCTTTAACTCTTTATCTTCTCTTAAATTTCTTATTCTTTCATAATACTTCATTTTCCGCCCCGTTAATAATATTTATATCCGTCAAAAATGAGCACAGTCTGTTCCTTCTACTACAACTAATCGAAAACAATTAAGTTATTGAAATATAATCAGCGTTTAAATAATGGTTTTCGTTCGTTTGTTAATCCTGCTATATAATCTAATGATACATTATAAACTTTTGCCAGTTCAATTGCGTATGTCAGCTTCATATCATATCTATCATTTTCGTATCTGTTAACTGTTGCACGGCTGACATTTAATAATTGTGCTACTTCATCCTGTGTTAGGTCTAAATCCTCTCTAAGATTTTTTGCTCTTTGGTTAAAAATCATAATAAAATACTCCCTTTTTTGTTCAATACGCAAATTGTAGCACAAATGTTACTTTTAATGTTGATTTTGTAACACAAGTGTTATATAATTATGGTAACATAAATGTTACGCATTTTTGTCTATACAATATATCATAATCAAAAAGGTGAATAAAATGGCAAAATATAAAGTTATAACCAAGGATGAATACAAAGAATATCATAAACTGAGAAAATATTATGTTGGTGTTATTGATAAATTCAGTATCCTAAAGCTTCATATAAGCAGACTGCTTGTTGCAACAAATGCAGTTGATTATTCTGAGGTTACTTTGGATGATATAATGCAAATAATTATGGACATTACTGATGATATGAATGAATGTTCAAAGGAATATGAAAAATTCATTGATAGCTATGTTACAAATTTAATAAGAAAATAATATTGATTTCATTCATTTTCCGATTGCATTTTATAAATTTAATTTTCCAAAAAAATACAGCTTTTGTTTCGTATACAATCCCTGTTTATGTGCAAAATATTACAGAGAAAATTACAAATTAAGGGAGAATTAAGCTATGAAGGCAACAGGAATTGTTAGACGAATTGATGATTTGGGAAGAATTGTAATTCCAAAAGAAATCAGGCGTTCATTTCGTATAAGAGAAGGAGACCCGCTTGAAATTTTTACTGATGCAGAGGGCGAGGTTATCTTTAAAAAATATTCACCCATAGGTGAACTTTCAAATTTTGCAAATCAGTATGCAGAAGTGCTCCACAAAAGCGGCGGACTTCCGATTGCAATTATGGATAATGACCACGTTATTGCAGCTTCCGGAATAAGCAAGCGTGAAATTCTTGAAAGAAGAATTACAAGAAATATTGAAGAGCTTATGGAAAACAGAGCAATTCATATCTCTACAAGCGAGGTGCCCCCGATTAATGCAATTGAAGGCTTCAACCGCAAGGCAAATGTTGTATATCCGATTATTTACGGCGGTGACGTTTCAGGGGCTGTTGCGCTTATTGAGGACGAATCAAATGAGCTTCCGTCTGAAACAGATATTAAGCTTGTACAGGTTGCAGCTGCATTCCTCGGAAAGCAAATGGAATAATGTGGAATTAAATCCCGCAGAATATCTGCGGGACTTTTCTTTTTTCATTATCACAAATAGTAATTTGCTTATTTTTTGTTGATTATTCATATATTTTTCCATTAAACAGCCTGTTTATATATACAAAAAACAGAACATTGCACAAATTTATTGACTTTTTATCCTTTTGATATATAATAAACACAACAAAGCAAACAACGCTTTGTTAAAGCCTTTGGCTTTCACATAAATTTTTACCCCTTTGAAAAAAGCTGCTGACAAAATCGGCAGCTTTTTCATTGTTTTTATTGCCGAAATAACGCTGTACTGTTTTGTGCATATTTTACAAAAGTTTTAATAATGCATTGTGCATTATGTTTACCACAGAGAAACTTACACAAAAAACTTGAATTTAAAAATTTCAGTCATATAATAGTGGCAGATAAAGAGAAATACGATTATATACAGAGGTTCATTATGGAAAAATTGAAATCAGAAGTTTGCGGATATATGAAGGATATGTTTATTCAGAAAAGTATGATTAAGCGAACTGTTATTTCATTTGTAAGCATTATTATTATGGGATTCGGCATTTCACTGTTTTCTGTTTCAGGATTCGGTGTTGACCCGTTTACATCAATGAATATGAATATTGCCGGCACTCTTGGAATAGGCTTCGGAACATATCAGATGATTGTTAACGCTGTTATTTTACTTTATATCATTTTAATTGCTCACAGGGGTCTTGTAGGACTGGGAACAGTTTTCAATATGATTGGCTGCGGTTATGCCTGTGAATTTTTTCAGGGACTGATTAAGCCTGTTATTGATAACAATTACACAATGGCTGTAAGAATTCCGATTCTTTTAATCGGTATAGTTACCCTGTGCTTTGCCTGCTCACTGTTTTTCACAGCAAATGTCGGTGTCGGTCCTTACGACGCTCTCGGCTTTATGCTGAGCCGCGGAATCAAGCTTCAGCATAAATGGGTAAGGGTTATCACAGATGTAACCGTTATTCTTATTGGTTTAATTGTCAGCGGCGGTTTATCAGCTATTTTCAGCGGCAATTTTTCTGAAGTTAAAAACATCGGTATCGGCACAATCATAACTGCATTTTGTATGGGTCCGCTCATTAATGCATTCAATAAAAATATTTCATCAAAAATTCTTGGTACCGACTATGTTAAAGTCGGCAAAGATGTTGCATTCTTTATGATTAAGGGTGCATATATCAAAAATATGAAGCCTGTAACAGTTGCTATTCCTAAAATCAAATCATTTTAAAATCGAATATATTTATTAAAACAGAAGGACGGCTTAAAGCCGTCCTTTTAATTTCTTATATTATTCTTTTCCGTTCCAGCAATATGTGCAAAGCTTCTCAGGTTCAATCCCTACTGCTTCAATCATATCATCTAGACGGTGATAGCGAAGACTTGTGAAATGCAGCTTTTCACAGATTCTGTCTATCATTTTCTGATACTTTTCACTATCAGGATCTGCATATTCCGCAAGCGTTTCCTCACTTACATTATCTCCCTCAAACTCCTTGATTACACGGCGTGTTATAAGCTCCATTTCTGAGGTTGAACGTGAGAAATTAAGATATTTACAGCCATACAGCAACGGAGGGCAGGCAGGGCGGATATGCACCTCTTTTGCACCGCTTGAATATAAAAATTCCGTTGTTTCACGAAGCTGAGTCCCTCTTACAATTGAATCATCTATCAGAAGCAGGCTCTTACCTTCAATTAAATCGTGAATCGGAATAAGCTTCATTTTTGCAATAAGATTACGCTTGCTCTGATGTGTAGGCATAAATGAACGGGGCCAGGTTGGTGTGTATTTAACAAACGGTCTTGAGAAAGGAACTCCCGATTCATTTGCATAACCAACTGCATGTGCAATACCCGAATCAGGAACACCTGCAACAATATCAGGCTTAACATTATCCCTGCGTGCAAGTGCCTGACCACAGTTGTAACGCATCTTTTCAACACTGATTCCCTCATATGAAGATGACGGATAGCCGTAATAAATCCAAAGAAAGGTACAAATTTTCATATCCTTACCCGGCTGAACAAGCGTTTTAATACCATCTGCAGTCATAACGGCTATTTCGCCAGGTCCGAGCTCTCTGTAATCCGTATACCCCAGATTAAGGTAAGCAAAGCTTTCAAAGCTGAAGCAATAACCATTTTCCTTTTGACCTGCAACAATCGGAGTTCTGCCCAGCTTGTCCCTTGCAGCATAAACACCCTTAGGCGTAAGAATAAGCATGCTCATTGAGCCGTCAATTATTTCCTGAGCGTATCTGATACCATCAATGAAATTTTCTTTCTGATTGATAATTGCAGCCACAAGCTCGGTTGGATTGATTTCGCCATTCTGCATTTCAAAAAAGTGTGTGTTTGATTTAATAATGCTCTCAACAATTTCATCAGCATTATTAATTTTTCCTACAGTAGTAATAGCAAATGTACCGTGATGTGAGCGCACTAAAATTGGCTGCGCCTCAAAATCGGAAATACAGCCAATGCCCAACGTGCCGTGCATCGAATTAGATTCTTTTGTAAACTTTGTTCTGAATGGTGCATTTTCAATATTGTGAATTGCCTTGTCAAAGCCCTCATCTTCACTGTATACAGCCATTCCCGCACGCCTTGTACCAAGATGTGAATGATAATCAACACCAAAGAACAAATCAAAAACACAATCGTCTTTTGATGCTGCTCCAAAAAAACCGCCCATAAATATCCTCCAATATCATATTCGTTTGTTATATCCAATTATGGTGATATTATATCAAATATGATATTATATTTAAAGTAGTAAATTATAAAATTATGTTAACTTTTTGATAAATTTCATATATAAAATCACTACTATTGAAACAAGATTATATTTACTGAAAATAAAATAAAAATAGTATTGCAAAATCCGTAAAAATATGCAATAATATTTCTGCTTAAAGTTAATCGAGGTGTGGCTCAGTTTGGTAGAGCACCACGTTCGGGACGTGGGGGTCGCAAGTTCGAATCTTGTCACCTCGACCATTGAAAAAGAGTATCCGAGAGGATACTCTTTTCATTTTATATGCTTTTCAGCATTTTATAATATTCACCCTGTTCATCCTTATCAATAAAAAATATTTCAAAGCCTTTCTTTCTGTAAATATGCACTGCCGCATCATTGCCGCAATCCACTCCAAGCGAAATTTCGGAATAGCCCATTTTCTTGGCAGTTTCAATAAGAAAATCTAAAATATCAGCACCTATTCCTTGATTTCTAAATTCCTTTTTTACCATCAGATGAGATAAATGAACACGTTTATTCGGAATAGTATAATCCTTTTCATCGCTTTTAATAACAAGATTACCTTCACCTATAAATTCATTATTGATTTTATAAACATAAACCATTCGATTACCAGCTTTAATCTGATTTATAAAACTTTCTGTATAAGGACAATTTTTCATATCCCAGATACTTCTGCATTTATAATAATCATCTAAAGTGATTTTTACTATTTCCTTATCCATCTGCAATCCATTCCTCTTTTGTTATTCTGTAAAATGAACACGGCATACCTCTAACCTCGTGCGTTACTTCTTTTTCACAAGCATCGCAGTATTCCTCACAGCTAACAGGCTTCATTCCGATTTTCTGCATAACTCTACCCGAGCCTATATTTTCTGTTATATGGGCGGCATAAATATTTTTAAACTGAACTTGATCAAACAGAAAATCTCTTACTGCCGCTGCTGCTTCAGTCATAATTCCTTTATTCCAGCAGGTGCTGTCTAACATCCAGCCCAAAAATGCCGAATCGCCGACTATTTTAACAACATCAATACCGCCTATAACTGTGTTTTCATAAACAATTGCCCAGTTATATCTAACACTTTTTTCATATTCCTCTGCCCACATTTTGCACAACGCTTTCGTTTCCTTAATGCTTTTGTGCGGACTCCAGCTTACATATCTTGCAACTTCTTCCTTAGCGGTGAATTTATACATATCTTTATAGTCTGACTTTCTGACCTTTCTAAGCAAAAGTCTTTCTGTTTTTATTTCCTGTGTTCCTATATGATTCATCACCTATAATCTCCTTTTCTTTAAATCTAAAATTGTTGCATAATGCGGTATGGTAAATTTTTGAGGAACTGTTTTAAGATATCCAATATGTTCTTTATCAAATTCAGCAATTTCATTTTCCGTGAGAGAAGCATCAATTCCTCTGCACGCCTTCATTCTGCCGTTCCAGCTTTCACGGGTAAACAGCACGTCTATGTCAAAGGCTATTGCATTTTCAACTGTAAACAGTTCTTCGGAATATTCAGGTGCAGCAGGTTCGTTTCTCCTGAAGCCTGCGCCGCTCCAAGTTGGATTATACTTCAAGACTAATTTTTCACTTTCCATTGCTATATCACTTTCATAAGGCAGCCAAATCATAGATAGTTTTAAAAAATGCCCGTTATCCTTTAACAGCTTATATATTTTAGGCATAACTACCTTTTTATCAAAATATATAAAGCACTGGCAAGCGGTTATCACATCAAAACTGTTTTCAGGAAATTCAAGATGTTCAGCAGAAGAAACCAAGTAGTCAATTTGCATATCTTTGCTCAGTTTTTTTGCATATTTTATCTGATTTTCAGATATATCCGTGCCGACAAATTTAGCACCGTATTTATACATATTACGAGGAAGAACTCCCGTTCCTGTGCCCAAATCAAGCACAGTCTGCCCTTCTGTGCAGTATCCCAAATCTACAATCCGTTTGTAGAATTCTTCAGGATAAATATCCCTGTATTTCGCATAATCTTCAGAAGCAAGACCCCAGTCAAAACCCTTTCCGCCATCTATATTTTTATTTATAATCATAATAATTCTCCATTCTAATTTACAAATTAAACTTTTCCTTTATCATTACCGCAACTTTTTCCGGCGGCAAATCTGAATTATCAATCTTGATATAATTATCAAAATCAACCTCTCCATCATAGCTTTCAAAGCGGTGGTTGGCATCATCATTTATAAGACGCTGATTTGATGTTTCTATATCACGCTTTGATGCTTTATTCTTCAAACGGTTTTCTGTTACATTCCGCTGCAAACGGATTTTCTGCGGTGCAACAAGCTCAACATAATAAAACTCCGTATTATATGGTTTAAAAATATTCTTAATACGTTCAAGATAATCCCAGTCTTCCTTTTCATCAAATGCAAACATCAATGTGGTTATCATTCCGTATTTATCCGTTTTCGCAAATTCTCTGAACAGAACATCCCGGCTGTCTAAAATCGCATCTAAATTCCATTCACCAAACACCTCTAACACGGGTTCAATGGTTATATGATTATGAAATAATCTTAAGCCGGTTATTTTCATAAGTTCCTGCCCCACTGTCATTTTGCCTACAGCTGCATTTCCTAAAATAAACACCAATTTCATTTTCATTACCTCCTAAAAATA
>CAJTMQ010000037.1:9639-16204 GCA_910577215.1 uncultured Eubacterium sp.
TCATCAGCGGCTTAATGTGCAACACAAACTTAATAAATCACATTAACTTACACAAATCCGAAAATGAGTATAGAAAATCAGTTCCATGCTGACGAAGCATAGAATCAGTGGTTCTATAATCAAATTCAAGATTAAAAGTATGCATATATTTTTTCCTTTCGGTTTATATCAGCATAATAACAAACTGAATTTCATTTGTCAACTTTTTCTTTTTTGTAAAGATATTTTGCTGTTTACAACAACAATTCCTGCACAAACAAAAACAAGCGCTGAAAGATTCTTCAGGCTGAACGCTTCTGCTGCTTCCCCAAGAAATACGGCAGAAAGAATAACCCCAAACACAGGATTCATCAGCCCGATTACGGACAGCTTTGAAACAGGATTATGCTTTAAAAGCACACCCCAAACAGTATATGCCGCAGCAGAAATAAATGCCAGATACAAAATCATTAAAATACCGTTTGCTCCGCCAACCTGTGTTATTCTGCCGCCTGCTGCAAAGCCGAAAAGCATCATAACAGCTCCGCCGAACAGAAACTGCCAGCCCGAAAGCATAACTGTATCTGATTTTTGGGAATATTTTTTAATCAGAACACTTGAAACGGAATAAGCAAGTGAAGAAAGAATCATGGCACCCTCTCCGTTAAGTGAAAATCCGCCGCCGAAGCCATCAGCCGTGAGGTTTATAATGATAATTCCTATAAAACCGACTGCCGCACCTACGGATTTTTGAACCGTGAGCTTCTCTATTTTGAAAACAAGCGTTGAAATAATAATGGAAAAGAAAACATTAACAGCAATAAGTATGCTTGATTTAACCCCGCTTGTATGTGCAAGACCTATATAAAACAGGGTATACTGCAGAATTGTCTGAAAAAGAGAAAGCAAAATCATTCTTCCGAACTCTGCCCTCCCCTTCGGATAAAGCACCCTTTTCTGCATAACCGAGCCAACCGCAATAACCATTATGCCTGCAAGAAAAAATCTTATTCCTGCAAAAAAAATCTGAGAATAGCTGTCATCCGCACTTATATCAAAAAGAGCATAGCCAACCTTGATTGACGGAAAGGCCGAGCCCCATAAAAGGCAGCATAATAATGCAAGCGGAATAAAAATATAAAATTTTGAAAGTTTTGATTTATTTTCCATTAATCTGTTTTAAATACCCTTTTGTAGATTTCGGTTACATCCTGATTTGAAAGCGTTGTAGGGTTATTCAGAAGTCTGTTCGCATTAACACTTTCGGCAAAGGACATTACCTTAGCTTTATCGGCCCTTGGTGTATAAAGCTCAAATTCATCAACAAGATTTCTGAAAAGCTTTGCACCGTCAGACGAATTTTTACCGCCGAGAAGCACGCCGATTTCATCAAGTGTATTAAGCACAAAGGCTCTTCCCCTGCTGTCATTCACCTTTTCGTTATGATGATTCATATAATCCCATATTTCTGCAAGGTTTACCGAAACAGAGTGACCGTGTGCCGTGCCGCAATTGATTGTTATGTTATAGCACATTGCGTGTGCCGAGGTTGTGGAGGTTATATTAATTGCCTTTCCTGCATAATAGGAAGCCATAAGCATCCCTCTGTTGGCAGTGCTTTCGTTGGCAATGTATCCATCCTTATTTTTAACAAAAAGGCGGATGGCTTTTTCCGCATATTTTCTGCTTTCAGCGTTGCTTTTAACATTCCAATAGCTTTCTATTGCGTGACACAGGGCATCCATACAGGTGCAGCGGCGCTGATACGGCGGAACTGTTTTCAGAAATTCCTCATCAAGAATAACATAATCAGGCAGAAAGCCATCGTGCGTGATTGAATATTTTTCATTTTCATTTACATAAAATATTGAGTATCTTGTAGCTTCAGAGCCTGTGCCTGAGGTTGTTGGAATTGCAAGAAATTCGATATCATTATCCTGCATAGGCCCGCGCAGCGCAGTATCTGCCTGATTTGTTACAAGCAGCTTAATCATTTTGGCTGAATCAAGCGGAGAACCGCCGCCTGCGCCTATAAGGAAATCGCAGTTATTCTGCCTGAACATTTCTGCGGCATCAACCATATCCTCAAATCTTGGATTAGGTCTTATTTTATCCCACACCGTTAAATCATATTTTTCATTAAGATATTCAAATGCCTTTGTGTTTCTGAAACTGCCGCCGCAACAAAGAAAAGGCTTCTTAAAACAAGAAACCTCATCTAAAGCACTTAAATCATCTAAAATAACACCCTTAGTCTGCATTGGCAAGCCACTCATATTCAGGAACGTATATTCTTGTTTTATCCCACGGATCACCATCTATATGACGGATAAGCCAAACATAGTACATTTCATAGCCCGGAGCTGTTACCTGCTGATGTGCGTTGCCGCCTCTTATACAAAGGCAGGTGCCGTTTTCTGTTTTATATGGTGTATCTCCCTCAAAGCCTGCACCAAAGCCTTCAGGATGATCAAACTGATAATAGTAAAGCTCAGGCTGCGGATGATGATGAGGCGGATAGGACGACCATCTTCCGGGCTGATTAAACACCTCACCCATAACCATATTGGAATACGGAGCATTATCAAGATCAAACATAGTTGATACAATTCTGTGGCCTGTGCCGTTCCACTGACCCTTGCCGAATTCCTGATAAAGACAGTTTTCAGGATTATAGAATACAGGATCCCATATTTTATCATTATCTGTTTGCTGAACAAGCACCTCGCTATCCTCAAGTGCTGTTACAACAGCCTTAACCTCTTTTGGAAAATGAACGGCATAAGGCTTTTTCTCAAACGGATTTTTGCGTGCACATTCCTCATTGACAGAGGCAACTGCAAAATGAACCCTTCCTGAAAGAAGAAGCACTGCACATTCATTTTTTTCTTCAAAAATTTCAAGCACTTCACCCTTGCTGAGTTTTTTTACGTAAATATCCATAAGCATATCGGAATTTACGCCGTTTATTTCGCAAAGAATTTTTTTGCCGTTTTCATCATATTCAGGTTTAAATAACATAAAAACTTACTCTCCTAAAACACTATTATTTATAAAGGACAGAATATCCGTATAAACCTCGTCCTTATTTATTTCATTTAAAATCTCATGGCGTCCGCCCTCATAAAGCTTAAGCTGTGCTTTTGTATGACCGCTTTCAAGCAGCTTTGAATGAATTTCCTTTATGCCTGCGCCGTAATTGCCGACAGGATCCATATCTCCGCTGATAACAAGAATAGGAATGCTCTTCGGCACCCTGCTGTACCAATCGGCACTGTTTGCGGCTATATTGAGCTTAACGAGATCATTCATACCCTGTACCGAGAACAGAAAGCCACAGTAATCATCTGCAATATATTGATCAACAATTTCTGTATCACGGGTAAGCCAGTCAAAATTCGTGCGCCCCTCAAATTTTTTGTTATATGAACCAAAGGTCATTTTATCTATGAACTTTGACTTATGCTTTGAACCCTGCATTTTTGAAAGAAAGGCAGACAAAATATCACCTGCACCTGCTGCAGGATTGGAGCCGCCCGTTCCCATATAAATTGCCGCATCAAAGCCTGCATCTGCATACCACGCAGTAAAGCATCTTACAATAAACGAACCCATTGAATGACCCATAACAATAATCTTTTTATCAGGGTACACCGCCTTTGCTCTGTCAAATGTGGTTTTTAAATCCTTAACAAGAAACTTGTAACCGTCTTTATCACCGAAATAGCCTGTTTCATCAGATTTCTGATTTGATCTCCCGTGATTAGCCATATCGTGCATAAAAACAGCAATACCGTTTGAGGTTAAGTATTCAATAAAATTATGATACCTCACCTGATGCTCTGCCATACCGTGGTGCAGAACCAGAACTGCCCTGACCGCATCATTTTCAGGTGTATATTCACAACCGTGAACAGTACACACACCTGTTGATGATTTAAAGCTGTATTCTTTGACTTTCATATAAAAGAACCCCTTTCTTTTACTCTAATGCCTATAATATCATATAACACCGCTTAAATCAAACGGCGGAATATACTTTTCATCTGCTGAAGAAAGCTCCTGAATAAATATTTTTGAAATTCCCTTATCAAGTGCATAATCAACTACTTTGTTATATTCACGCGGTGTGATTTTTCTGTTAATCTCACTAAAAGCGGACAAATCCGTGCAGGGCACATACTGTGCCATTATACTCAGATATGTATCGGGGAAATTCTCAGCAATATAATCTATGATTTCAATGGATGAATTTGTATTCTGCGGAAGTATCAGATGACGGATAATCATACCCTTTTTCATTTGGTTACCGTCAAAAACATCCTCGCCTGTCTGCCTTTTCATTTCAAAAAGTGACGCCTTTGCAATCTGCGGATAATCTTCTGCTGCACTGTAGCGCTTTGCCTTATCATTTCTAATATATTTAAAATCGGGAAGGTAAATATCAATCAGACCGTCAAGCATTCTGAGTGTCTGAACACTTTCATATCCGCTTGAATTATATACAATCGGAACAGGACTTCTCCATTTTTTCAGAACTTCGGCAAGCATTGGCGCATAATGAGTCGGATTAACAAGATTGATATTTTCCGCACCGTGTGCAATAAGCTGCTCAAATATTTCAACCAGCCTTTCTTTGCTGATTTCCATACCCTTATTATCTCTGCTTATTTCAAAATTCTGGCAGTAAACACATTTCAGATTACATCCGCTGAAAAATACCGCACCGCTTCCGTTTTCACCGCTGATACACGGCTCCTCCCAATAATGAAGTGCCGCTCTTGCAATCCTGAATTTTTCAGGAGAACGGCAGAAGCCTGCGGCACGGCTTCTGTCTATATCGCATTTTCTTGGACAAATATTACAAATCATAGCAACGCTTTATAAATATCACCCTTTTTATATGGTGTTTTGGAAGCAATTTCCTTTGCCGCCTGATTCATACTTAAACCTTTTTCAACAAGCTCCTTTGCCTGCGAAACGGCATCTTCGAGGGTGATTTCTGCCTTTTGTTCCCTTTTGCCTTCAATAATCAGCACCATTTCACCCTTCAGTGTTCCGTTGCCGTAAAGCTCATTCGCCTCTTTCAGGGTGGTATTTATTACCTCTTCGTGAATTTTCGTTATCTCTCTTACAATAGCAAGTTTTCTGTTTCCAAGCACAGCATATAAATCCTTCAGAGTATTTGCAAGCTTATGCGGTGCTTCATAAAAAATGATTGTTCGCTTTTCGTCCTTAATTTCCTCAAGATGCTCAAAGCGTGATTTTTTTGAAACACTCAAAAAACCCTCAAATGTAAATCTGCCGGTTTCCATTCCCGAAATGGCAAGAGCTGTTGCAAAAGCTGTCGGACCGGGAACAGACACAACCTGAATTCCAAACTCGTGACAAAGCTTAACCAGATCCTCTCCGGGATCTGATATGGCAGGCATACCTGCATCCGTAACAATGGCACAGCTTTCACCCTGCTGAATTCTTGCACAGATGATTTCACCGCGTTCACGCTTATTATGCTCATAATAGCTTACCATTTCTTTTTTTATACCGAAATGATTAAGTATTTTCATTGTTACCCTTGTATCCTCGGCAGCAATAAAATCAACCGCTTCAAGAGTGCTTACGGCACGCGGGGAAAAATCCGATAAATTTCCTATCGGCGTGCCAACTACGTATAATTTTCCGTTCATTTGTCATATCCATCGGCAAAAGAGCCGTAAACCTTTAACATTTCTTCTGTAAATTTTCCGTTTTCTTTTTTAATGGAAAGCGTCGGCTCAATGCGCAGAAACGGCTTTGAATTCTTCTTTCCCTCAATCAAAAATAAAAACGGTTCTTCGCCTGCCCTATCAACAACAAAACGAAGCCTTTTGGGCTCAAGATGATAGCTTCTCATAAGACTTATTGCATCAACAAGCCTTTCCGGACGATGGCACATACAAAAACGACCACCGTATTTCAGCAGATAAGCAGCAGTCTTCACCGCATCTTCAATATTGCAGCAAACCTCATGTCTTGCAATTCTTGCACTCTCTCCCAGCGACTCTATACCTGTATTAAGCGGCTTATACGGCGGATTCATTGTAACAAGCGTAAAGGTTTCTGCCGTAAACTGCTTATCTATTTCACGCAAATCTCCGAGGTGCGGTATCAGCCTTTCCTCAAAGCCGTTATTCTCAATGCTGTATTTAACCTGTTCATAGGCATTTTGCTGAATATCAAGGCAGTGCACAGTTTTGGGAAACTCATTTCTGAGCCACAGCAGCGGAACAATTCCGCAGCCTGTACCCATATCAATTGCAATATCTCTTGCCTTTGGCTTTGCAAAATATGAAAGCAGCAGTGCATCTGTGCCGAAGGTATGCTCCGCACTTGTTGCAATATGAACTTCATCTGATAATCTTTCAAAAGTGTACATATATTTTCCTGTTTTATGTTTAAATAAATTTAGAGAACCGTCTATATTAAAACTATTCGTCGTCTGACGAATGAATTTCTTACGACCTGCTTTCGGTGGCATGCATCTCAATGAATTTTTGCACTAAATCACGGTTCTATCAAACGCTCCACCGGAGCGTTCTCCTAAAAA